>NZ_JASJPC010000012.1:0-49257 GCF_031426875.1 Sulfuritalea sp. | reverse complement strand
GAGGCTGACCGCGCCGCCGTTGCTGGCGATCGCGCCGCCCGCGGTCAGGGTGCCCTTGGCATAAACGCTCAGAGACCCACCGTTGGTGGTGATCGCACCGAGATTGGCCGTACCGGTGTCGGTTGCGTAAGGAACATTGCCGACCGGATTGACGCCGGCATACATGGCAACATTGCCACCGGCCGTAGTCAGTGAAGATCCGTTGACAAAGTTGATATTGCCAAGCGCAGTATTGTCACCGGACTGAAGTGTGAGGGTGTTGCTGGTCAGGGCAGTCAGACTGACGGCCTGGGACGCGCCCGCAAACGTACCGACCTGAATCAGGTTTTTCGCCTGCAGGATGATATTGACGTCGCCAAGGCTATCGAGTTTGCCGTCGCTTATCTCGCCATTGCCGATGTTCACGTATGCAAAATCGATGGCCGATGCCGTTACGTTTGCATCCTCGGACCCAGTCGTGTCGGCACCATGAATCAGGTAGATATCATTCGGGTCGAGCAGAAGCGTCCCTGTCTTGCCCATGGGGGCAGCGGCACCCACCGTGCCATTGAAGGCAAGTCCGTCGCGGCCGGAGACTTCGACGAGGCCGCCATCCCCACCCTGTGCTCCGCCAGTTGCGCTGATGGAGCCGTCAAAACGTGTGCCTTGATCGGACCAGACCACCACCTTGCCGCCATCGCCGGTTCCAACGGCATCGGCCTTGATGCTCACATCCTTGCCGACATAAGTCGCGCTGGCGTTCTGTTCCTGTCCCTTGCCCTGCCAGTTGCCGCCGACCAGCGCCGTGCCGCCAGCGCCAACTCCCGAAACGTCGATCTTCGCCTGAGCGAAGAGACCGACCTTGTCGCCCAGCACCTTTACCGTACCGCCGGCCTGCCCGGCCCCGGTGCCCGAGGCATCCAGAGTGCCGGTGACACTGACCACGCCCGAACTGCCGCCACCGAGCCAGATTTCGCCGTTGCGGCTTTCGAGGCTACGCGCGCGAATGACGCCGTCGTTATTGAGCACGGTGGACAGCAACGCATCCTTGGCCTGCGCATTCATGACGACGCGGCCGCCGTCGGCGACGATGACGCCGCTGTTGTCGGCGCGCGCGGCAGCGGCGGCGACATCGACCTGGAAGCTCAGCAGGCCGTCGTGGTCGAAATCGAGATTCACCGAATCGCCGGCAGCGAGGCCGACGCTGCCGTTCGTTGCGGTGATGGTTCCGCTGTTGCTGACTTGCGGCGCGATCAGGGCAACGAAACCGCCATTGGCGACATTGATGCTGCCTTGATTGACCACCGTGCCGCCAGCACCAACTCTTTCGAACTGATATTTTCCGGCGAGGAAGTTGGCATCGGAAATGCCCAGCGACGAAGCCACCAGGCCGCCCACATCGACCTGCGCACCGGGAGCAAACAAAATGCCGCCGGGATCGACGATGAAGACGTTGCCGTTGGCCGTGATCCGGCCGAAGATCGCCGAGCCGCCGCTGGCACGATTGAGGATGACGGCGGAGGCATCCGGCTGAGCGAAGTTGACGTGGGCCTGGCTGCCGATATTGAAGCTGTCCCAGTTAACGATGGCGCTGCTGGAGCCCTGCTTGACGTCCATGCGCGCGCCGCTGCTGCTGATGTCGACCTGCCCGGCCACTACCTGGCCGTTGGTCGGCAAGGCAGTCGGCGACGGCTCTCCGGCGGCGGTCGCGCTGGCGGCACCCAGCGCGAGCACGGTACCGATGGCCACCGCGCCGGAAGCGCGCTTGCCGCGCGTGCGGGCAAATTCGGCGACGGCGATCCAGGTATTGCGCAGCTCGCTCCAGACCAGGCGGTAGGCGCGATTCAGGGTGGCGTGCTTGAACATGACGATGTCCTCTAGCAGTCGTTGCGCCCGGACGCAATGCTGTCCGGGGGGCGGGACGACATAACATTTTCGGCATTGCGTCCGCCGGCGGCAGACATCAGCCTGTTCTGAAACCTGGGCTTCCGGGCGGAGTGCACGGCGGCGCTTCCCAAATCAGAAGAATTTGCTGAACTGAAAGTAGAAGCGCGGATAGCGCAACAAGTGGTCCGCGGTGGCCTTGGTGGTGTCGCGGAAGGCCAGCGTGGTGCGCAGATACCAGTCGTTGGGAACTTCCCAGTTGAGGCCGATGCCGGGGCCGGCAATGCGGCGCAGCCGTTCCGCGTTGGCGGCGAAATCTGCGGCGGTGGGACGCTTGATCAGGATGGCGCGACCGAAATCGTAGAAACCGGTGAGCACCAGACTGCCGGGCAGATTTTCCTCGAAAGGCAGACGGTAGCGGAGTTCAAGGCTGGCGAAGTAGCCTTCGTCGCCGGCGCCTTCTCCCTGCGGATAGGCGCGCACGGCATTGGGCCCGCCAAGACTGAACTTTTCGCTCGGATCGAGGTTCTTGTTGGTGAACTGCTGGCTGTAGGAGCCATACAGCGCCAGTCGCTCTGCCACCGCCTGCAGGCGCGACACCGAAATGTTGGTCTTGCCGTAAAGACCCTTGGTCTTGCGGCCGGCCAGGTCGGCGGCTTCCAGGCCGGCGTTGCCGAATTTCAGTTCGCCCAGGGTGTAGGCGATATTGAAGACGTTGATGCCGCCGCCGCCGACACGGTCGCGGAAATCGCCGGACAAACTCAGCGAGCTGACGTCGGTTTTCTTGAGCGTCTCGGCGCCGGACGCCAACTGCATGTCGTAGAACTTGCGCTTGTCGTGCTGGCCGATTACCAGAAGATTGGTATTGCGCGAACGAATGATCGGATGAATGGCGATCAGCGAGTTGACCGCCGCCGCGCCATTGACCTTGAGCGCATCGAAAAGCGGAGTGCCGAGGCGGTACTTGAGCTCCGAGTAAGCCGCGCCCAGCTTGGTGCCCCAAGGGCCGAACGGAACCAGGATCGAGGCGCGGGCAAAGCGCAGGTTGCCGTCGATGGCATTGCTCGCGCGCAGGTTGATGAGTTCGCCGTAACCCAGCAGGCTGTTGCCGTCCACGCCGCCGCCGACGCGATGCAGGCCGGTGTAGATCGACCCGTTGGCGTCGAAATCGAGATTGGCGTCGAGCTTCTTGCCGGCGCTGACCTTGATGGTCAGGTCGGCGGTCCCCGCCGTTGCGCCGGGGGCGAAGCTGCTGCTGGCCACGATGCCGCGCAGGTCGTGAATCTGGAACAGGGCGCGCTCCACGTCCGCGGTCTGGATCAGTCCGCCCTCCTCCAGCGACGCGATATAGGATTCCAGCAAGGAACGGCTGATCGACACGGCAGGATCGACCTGTAGGCGGACTTTGCCCAGACGCCCTTCGAGAACCCGAAGTTCGACTATGCCGTCGCTGATTTTTTGCTCGGGAACGATGGCGTCGGCGAGGAAGTAGCCGCGCCCCGCAAGCTCCCGCTTGACTGCCGCAGCGGCATCGAGCAGATCCTGAAAGCGCTTGTTCGGACCGATGAAGGGAGCCAGTACTTGCGCCATCTCCGTCTCGGGCACCACCGTCAGACCGACAATGCGAAAGCCCTTGATTTCCAGTTGCATGCCCTCGACATCAGCAATGGCCCGTGGCTTGGAGAATCGGTCGTCGATGCTGGGGCCGCTGTCGGGACGAACCGTAGCCGGGGGCACGGTCTGCAGTATCTGGCCGGCACCGGGCGCTGCCTGGCCAAAAGCGGCCGCGGAGCCAAGCCATAGCAGGGCGATCGAAACCTGTCGGAGGGCGCAGGACACACCCCGACCGCGGAAAACGGCGGATCGATGCTTCAAGTTCATTGTTTTTGTTGCCCCTCCAACCGAATCAGCCGCGAGGGCGCCCGGAAAATTGCAGGACTATCCTGTCACTTCGCAATATGTTGCATAGTCCGTCAGCGCCCCAACCAAGTCAATGCCATCCCGATGCCATCAACATCATTTCGACATCGGACGTAGTAATCCTACCACAAGTGTATGCCTTCCGGCGCCCGGATGCCGAGGTCCAACTTCCCGATCGGGGCCGGCCGGGTCAATAACCCCGGGTAGGCAGTCGAAACGGCGGCCGGTAACCAAGCTCGACGGCCCGTTTTTCGAAGCGTGCGGCATCCGCCACGAGCCCGCCGTAATTGTAGTGCTCCGCGAGTTCCCAGCTTGCAAGGCCGCTGCCCAGTTCGGCGGCGAAACGCAACCATTGCTCCATGCGCCGGGAACTCGCCGCGACGCCGGACGTGCCCAACCTGTAGGCTAGCGCGATCAGGTACGCCGCGTCCTTGTCGCCCCGCACGGCCTTGCCCAGATTGCGCCGAAAGCTCGCATCGCCAACGGAATCCTCGAAAAAATCCCCGGAAAGACCGATCGAGCGCTGAATATCCAGCGCCCGGCGCGCGTGCGCCGCCACATCGCGGATCTGCGTGGCATACCGACCATCATCCGGTAAATCGCGCCCGCATTCCTCGCTCAACCGGATCAGTCTGGCCGGCTGTGAGGTCGCCTCGATCCGCGTCCAGCACTGTTCGCTACCATTGGTTGGCGTGGCCACCGGGAGCGGCGGTGGGTGACGGTCCGTGCGACTCGATTTCGCCTGAAACTTGACTTTGGTCTGTGCCTTGAGCGGACGTCCGGGCTCATCTTTCGGCTTGGCCCGAAGCCTGGCTTGAACTTTGCGGGCCTCCTTTTTCGCAAGGGCCTTGGGCTTGGGTCGATCCGCTGTCTCGCCGACAACACCCGCCGCAGCACCGCTGGCGGTGACGGGCGCGACCGGCTGTATCTCTCCGGTCCAGTTGCGGTTCTGGCCGAATGCCACGCCGGCACCCAAAACCATCGCCAGGATGGCGCCGCACCACAAGCCTGAACCGAAGCGACTTACGCCCGCGCTAGCTGCAAGAGTTGGCGCTGGCGAGACGGCGTCCGGCATCGTGTCGCGGCAGCGGGCCATGCCGATCTCAGTATCCGCGCGTCGCCAGCCGCGGCGGCGGCCGGTAACCCAGATCGAGCGCCATTTTCTCGAACCGGGCGGCATCGCCGACCTGTCCGCTCTGGTTGTAGAGCTCCGATAGTTCCCAACTGGCGATGCCGTTGCCCAATTCCGCGGCAAAGCGCAGCCATTGCTCGGTGCGCCGCGAATTGACGGTCACGCCCGAAGTGCCGTCGCGATAGGCGATCGCGATGCGATGCGCCGAATCCTTGTCGCCGCGCAGGGCCTTGAGCAGATCGTCGCGATAGCCCTTGTCGCCGACCGCCTCCGTGAACAGGTCGCTGGAAAGGCGGGCCGAGCGCTGGCTTTCCAGAGCCTGCTGGGCGCCGACTATCGCCACCCGGATCTGCTGGCTGAATTCGCTGCCGGGAAAGTCCCGCTCGAAATCCTTGCACAGGCGGATCAGGGTCGCCGGCCGCAGGGTCGCCTGTATCGCCTGCCAGCGCTGTTCCATGACCGCGACATCGACACCAATCAACGCCGGCCCCTTTTGCGTGCGGCGCAGCTCGAGTTCGCGGTTGCGAATCACGAAGCGACCGCGCAAATTGCCAGTGCTTTCCGGGAACTGCGGCGGTATTGTCAGCTTGACCTTGTCGAACTCCGCTTTAACCCGCGCCTGGCACTCGACGGCAGCAATCCGGAACAGGTCATCGATCGGCGTCACGCCGTTGGCCTCGCGCAGCACATCGACCACGGCGCCGGCAAAGAAAGTGTTGCGATCCGGACTGATCGGCGCCAGGGCCGGACGGCCGGCCCGGGTGGCGAAGAACACCAGCATGCCCTCGGGTGCCGCAATCTGGTTGAAGTCGTCGACACCCTTGCGGATGAAGGGGTCGGTGCGACAGGCGTCGATCAGCGCGATGCTGATACCGGGATAATGTTGGGGCAGGGCGACCAGGATGTCCTCGTTGAGCCGCAGGGATGAACTCAGCGCCTTGCCCGAAGATGGATCGACGCCGGCCGGCACCAGATAGTTGCGGCCTTCCGACTGGAATCCGTGCCCGCAGAAATAGAACACCACGGCGACGCCGCCTGGAAGATTGGCTTCGGAGACAGTGCGCAGTTCAGCGCCGAACTCGGTCAGCACGCGCATCATTCCCAGCGCATCGAGGTCACGATAATCCTTGACCTTGAACTCGTAGTATTGGAGTACATCCTTGAGGTCGGTGACGTTCTTGTGCGCCGGCGCAATATCCTTGCGATTCGGGTAATCCCGATTGCCTATCAGCAGCGCATATTTGGCACGCGGCGCATAGATGTCCTGAATCGGCTCGCCGCCGGACTGGGCGAACAGTTCCGGAGCAAACGACAGCGCACCTAGCGCCAGACCGGCACTGCCGCCGAGCAGCAAACTCCGCCGCAAGGGGCTGTCAAGTTCGTCAGGCGCCCGCGGCAACTTTGGGTGGCGACGGCCGGTCACGGCAGGGAACGCGCGACACGGAAACCAAGATTGTCGTGGCGCTCGTCTTTCGACGAGCGATCCCGATAAGCGGCGCGCAAGGTGGATGGCGGGCTGTTCCAGGCACCGCCGCGAAACACGCGCTCCGTACAGGAACCCGAAAGGCGCGGCGCGGCCAATTCAGGTGCGCCTGCGTAACCTTCGTTCCAACAGTCCTCTATCCATTCCCAAGCGTTGCCCAGCATGTCGTGCACACCGAAGGAATTCGCCGGAAAGCGGCCGACCGGTGAGGTATAGGCAAAACCATCGGAACACGGAAACATCGGGGAGCCGGGCGAAACGCTCTTGTACGACGTATCGGCGACGCTGGCGTAGCGACACACGGCAGCATTGTCCGTCTCGGCCCAGTGGCGGCTGCCGGTGCTGCCGGCACGGGCGGCGTATTCCCATTCCGCTTCGTTCAGCAAGCGATAGGGCTTGACAGCCTTCTTGCTCAGCCACTGGACATAGGCCTGGGCATCGTCCCAACTGACACAGACGACAGGCTCATCGTCCTTCTGCTCGAAACCGGGATTCTGCCAGGTGGCTTTCGGATTCTTGTGGAAAAACCCGCCGCGAGTGGAATTGCATCCGGGCTTGTGCTCGCGTCCGCTTTCCTTGACGAAAGCGGCATACTGGGCGCGCGTGACTTCGAACTTGCCGACCGCGACCGAAGCGGCAATGCGCACGCGATGTGCCGGTTCCTCGTCAGGCTCACGCATTTTTTCCTTCGGCCCGCTCCCCATCGTGTATTCCCCCGCCGGCGTCGCGATGAGTTCGGGGCATTCGGCACAATCCTGGATCAGCGTGCCGGGCGACGGTACCGCGGCTCCGGCCGCCACGGCAGCGGCGGCAGCGGGTGGCGCCGGCAGCACCGCAGCCGGCGAGGCCATCGACAACTGCTGCGGCGCGGGAGGCGCCGCTACCGCCTGGCGCTGGGCAGGTGCCGGCAGCACACCGCCATATTTCTGCACCAGCCAGCGCGCATAGGCCGCGCGCTGCGCGCCCGAGAACTGCTCCAGATAGGCAAGAAAATCTGCAGGGTTCCGGCTCTCCTTGATTCGCTCCCAATGAGCCCTTTCCTGCACCGGATCATAGGGAATCTGCGCCGCTTCCGCCGCCGCTTCATGCGTGGCAGCGACCGAGGCCGTGGGACGCTGCAGCGCGGCAATGTCTTCGGCGACATTGAAATAGAAGCTGCCGACTACGGAACTGGATGTCCATGGCACCTGTTCGCCGTTGGTATCCTGGACGACGCCGGTGCGCACGCGGCCGAAGACCTTGTCGATGTCGGTATCCTTGGTTTCGAGAGCGCGCAACAGATGCTTGGTGTAGAGACCGTTGCGTCCCGTGCCGTCAGCCGCGGTGGAACCCGGCGAAGTGGCGTAGGCGATAAACGTACCTCTTTCCGCCCGACCGACATTCATCACCCCGAGGCCCTTGTTGATCGTTCGTCGCGCCAATTGCAGGGGGTTGTTGCGGCAGGCATCGAGAATCACCACATTGATGCGGTTGCCCGCCTCGGCCATGCGCGAGAGGACGTACTCGGCACTGATCGACTTGTAGGCGATATCGGTTTCGTTGTCGAAGCCGACATCGACGGGAAGCAGAAAGTTCTGGTCCTTCAGCTGAATGCCGTGCCCGGCAAAGAAGAACAGGCCAATACCGCCCTTTTTGAGGTGCTTGGAAAAGATATCGACGGCTTCCTTGAGTCCCCGCTCACCGACATTCTCGCGCACCAGAACGGTGAAACCCTGCTTTTCCAGAGCATTCGCCAAGTCGCTGGCATCGTTCGCCGGATTATCCAGCGGAGCCGCCTTGTAGTCGGAATTGCCGATGATCAGGGCGACGCGACCTTCCTGCGGCTTCACCTGCCCAAACGCATTGCCAAGGGAGCCAAGCACCATCAGTCCGAGCACGATGGCGCAACACCATCGGCTGAAGTGACCCGATGACTTCCAGGGTGAATTGGCTAACGCGCTGATCGGCATCGGAAAATGCTGAATAAAAAATTATCCCGGGACTCAAAATCCAACTTTTTTTGATTATCCCACCCAAACTAGAAATTTCAACCATCTATGCATCATTGACAGGGTGCGCCTTGTCCGGTTCCCACCCTGCCTTCGATTCCTAATCGAACAGCACCTCGAACACTTCGATCGACTCGGCCTTGCCCTTGACGTGTATCACTTCGCGACGGCCGGTGCGTATGCCCTCGCCCGCAGCCTTGATCGAGGCTGCGCTGGCAACCACCACGCAGCCCAGTTCCTTGGTCACTCCTTCCAGCCGCGATGCCGCATTAACGGTGTCGCCGATCGCCGTGAATTCGCGGCGCTTGACCGAACCGATGTCGCCCATCACCGCCGGCCCGCTATGGACGCCGATGCCGATGCCGAACTCCGGCAGGCCACGATCGGGAAAACGTTGCTTCATCCAGGTCTTGAACTTCTCCGCCTCGCGCGCCATGCCCTGCGCCGCGAGCAAGGCTCGGCGCGCGTGATCGTCGTAGTGCACCGGCGAGCCGAACACCGCCATCACCGCATCGCCGATGAATTTATTCACCATGCCGCCGTGTTCCAGGATCGGCTCGCAGGTCAGGCCGAAGTAGGCATTGAGCATTTCCACGACCTCCTCGGCATCGAGCTTCTCGGAGATCGTGGTGAAGTTGCGGATGTCGGAAAACAGCACCGACACCTCGAGTTTTTCGCCGCTCAGGTTGGGGCGCTGGCCCTCGGCGATCAGCTTGTCCACCACCACGTCGGACACATACTGACCGAACATCGATTTGAGATGGGCGCGCTGCCTTTCCTCACCGGTCAGGCGCAACGCCAGGGTTCCCAGATAGGCCGTGGCCAGGGCCAGGTGGAAAGGCGCCACCGACAGCAGCAAATCCTTCTGGAACAGCGCATAGGCTGGAACGAGAACCAGCAGGGACAAGCCAACGCCGACGCCGAGTCCGCTGGCGGGGTGCAGACGCAGATAGAGGGCGACCGCCACCACCAGCACCAGCACCAGGGCCGGCCAGGCCGCCCATAGCGAAAGATTGCGCGGATAGATCCCCGAGAGAATCGTCTCGATCGCGTTCGCATGGATTTCGCCGCCTATCATCGGCTCGGCCGAATGTCCCGGCAGCACGCGCGAGTAGGGCGAAAAATGCCGGTCCGAGGTGCCGATGTTGTTGGGCGCAATGATCACGGAACGGCCTTTCAGTTTCTTGACGTCCGGATCGTTCAGGGCATCGGCCTGCAGCAGCTTGCTCATCGATATGGTGAGCATGCTGCCCGGGGGGCCGACGTAGCCGATGCGGCGGCGCTCCCTCTGGCGCGGATAATTCTCGCCGGCAAAGCTCCAGCCATCGCCCAGCGTATCGCCGCCGGTGGCCCGCAGCACCAGCTGCATGGCAAAGCCGACACCGGGAAACTGTTTGTCGGGAATCACCACCGGATAGAAGGTGCGCACCAGCTTGTCATTGTCCGGATAAAGGTTGGCAATGCCGGTGTCGAAGGCGCCGTTGGGCATCATCAGCAGATGTTCCTGGGGGGGGCCCATCACCTCCATGTCGCCTTGTGAAGTCTCGACCAGTTGCGCGATCAGGATCGCCTTGCCCTGGGCCAACTGGCCGCGGAAAGGGGCGTCGTAATTGCGCGAGACCTCGCTGTCCGGCAAATTGAGTTTGCGCAGCCAGGCTTCGGCGCTGACCGCATAGATGAAGTCCAGCCCGATGGACTTGACGCCGGCATCGGTGAGGTTCTGCATCGCCACGGCAAAAATCGGTTGCCAGAACGCCAGCGGATCGTCCTTGTATTGCAGCAGGGTGTCGTCGTCCACCGCGATCACGGCAGCATGCTGCGCCTCGCGCCGCTGGCCCGAGATCTGGTGCCAGTAGTCGTAATAGATGTTCTCGTAATCCTGCAGCCAGCCCAGCCGCTCGCTGCCGAGCGAGACCAGCAGCGCGAGCACCGTCACGGCCAGAAATTGCCAGGTCTTGCGAAATCTTTCGGCAGACATCCAGTGCGGCAGCGTCATGGGCTTTCCTTATCGGGGTGCTGACCAGCAGCCATGCAGGGAAGGACCAGCCTGCCGGCACTCGCAGCGGGGCATCTTACCCATTCTCCGGCAGGAGTCGAGAGCCCGGTGCATGCACTTCCGCCGCCCGGTTGAAATCGCCCCCGGCATGCCAATCTATATAATTCACCGCTCAACCACTCGCCGAAAGTTCTCCGCCATGAGTTCCCGTCACGCCCGCCTGCTGATCCTCGGTTCCGGCCCGGCCGGCTACACCGCCGCTGTCTATGCCGCCCGCGCCAACCTGAAGCCGGTGCTGATCACCGGCATGGCCCAGGGCGGGCAACTGATGACCACCACCGACGTCGACAATTGGCCGGCCGACGCCGACGGCGTGCAGGGTCCCGACCTCATGGCGCGTTTCGAGAAGCACGCCGTGCGCTTCCAGACCGAAATCATTTTCGATCACATTCATACCGCGGCGCTCAAGGAAAAGCCGATACGCCTGGTCGGCGACGCAGGCAGCTACACCTGCGACGCGCTGATCATAGCCACCGGCGCTTCGGCGCAGTACCTTGGACTGCCTTCCGAGGAAGCGTTTTCGGGCAAGGGCGTGTCGGCCTGCGCCACCTGCGACGGTTTCTTCTACAAGAACCAGAACGTGGCTGTCATCGGCGGCGGCAACACCGCCGTCGAGGAGGCCTTGTATCTGTCCAACATCGCCAGCCACGTCACGGTCGTGCATCGCCGCAACAAGTTCCGCGGCGAAAAGATCCTGCAGGACAAGCTGTTCGAGAAGGAGAAGGCCGGCAAGGTCACCATCAAATGGGACCACGTCCTGGATGAAGTCCTCGGCGACAAGTCCGGCGTCACCGGAATGCGCATCAAGCATGTGACGACCGGCGCCAAGGAAGACATTCCGCTGATGGGCGTGTTCATCGCCATCGGCCACAAGCCGAACACCGATTTGTTCATCGACCAACTCGAAATGGAAGGCGGCTACATCGTGACCCAGGCCGGCCGCAGCGGCAACGCCACGGCGACCAGCATTCCCGGCGTGTTTGCCGCCGGCGACGTGCAGGACCACATCTACAAACAGGCCGTGACCAGCGCCGCGACCGGCTGTCAGGCTGCGCTCGACGCCGAGCGCTATCTCGACAGCCTGGAGTAGGCCGCCACACCACGGCGTTCAGGACTCGGACCCGCTCCCGGCACTGCCGTCGGACGTGAGCAAGCGCGCCATACCGTCGGCCGAAGAACGGGCCGCGTTCCAACAGGCGATGGCCGATGTCGAGCGCCTGGAATGGGACCGCGTGCATCACGAACCACCGCTGCCGCCCGCGATTCCACGTCAGCACCTGCACGACGAGGCCGCGGCGCTCGACGAATCCCTGCACGGCCCGGTGCTGATCGACCTCTATCTGGAAGGCGGCGACGAAGCCGCCTGGCGGCGCGACAGCCTGCCCAAAGCCTGGCTGCGCGACCTGCGCCGCGGGCGCTGGGTGACCCAGGAAAAACTCGACCTGCATGGCCTGAATCGCGATCAGGCGCGAACTGCGGTCCTGACCTTCCTGGCCGAATGCCGGCAGCACGGCTACCGCTGCGTGCGCATCGTGCACGGCAAGGGCCTGAGCTCGCCGGGCCGCGAGCCGGTGCTGAAGAAGCTGGTGCTGGGCTGGCTGAGCCAGCGTCAGGAGGTGCTGGCCTTCTGTCAGGCGCGCGCCGCCGAAGGCGGTGCCGGTGCGGTGGTGGTACTACTGGCCGCCTGAGACAGCCTTCGTGCCCGTCAGCGCCCGATGCGCGCGCAGGCGGGCATCCGGGACGTCAGGCCGGCAGCGGCGTACTGCTCTTCTTCTGCGTCGCGTCGAACACCTGGAAATGATTTCTGCCTTTCCGTTTGGCGACGTACATCGCTTGGTCCGCATGACGCAGCAAGGTCTCCGGGTCGCTATCGTCGAGGGGAAACAAGGTCACGCCAATGCTCGCGGAAATGGATACGGTTTCGCTCTCTATTCCAAAAGGCCGCCCCAGCGTGGAAAATACCCGCTCCAGCGCGGGTCGGCACTCATTTGCATCGTCGAGCTCCCCCAGCAGCAATGCGAACTCGTCCCCGCCGAGCCGGGCGACCGTGTCGCCGCCGCGGACAGCGTCCGCCAATCTGCCCGCGACCTCGGCCAACAGACGATCGCCAGCCGGGTGGCCGTAGATGTCGTTGATCGGCTTGAAGTCGTCGAGATCGAGATAGCAAACCGCCAACAGCTTGCCAGTGCGGCGCGCTTGCGCCAAGGCGATCCGCAAACGGTCGGCGAACAGCACCCGGTTCGGCAATTGGGTCAGCGTGTCGTAATGCGCCATGCGTTCCAGTCGGCGCTGGCTCTCCTTCCGCCCGGTCATGTCGGAATAGACCCCGACGTAGTTCCGCACCCGGCCATTGGCGCTGCAAATGGCAGAAAGGGTCAGCAGCTCGGCGTAGATTTCGCCGTTCTTGCGGCGGTTCCAGATTTCCCCGCGCCAGACGCCCTCCCGTGTCACGGCGGCCCAAAGGGCTGCGTAGAACTCGGGAGCATGCCGTCCAGATTGAAGCAGGCGTGGATTGTTGCCGACCAGTTCGTCGGCCGCGTACCCGGTGATCCGCATGAAGGCGTCGTTGACCTGGAGAATCCGCCCCGCCCGGTCGGTGATCACGATGCCGTCATGGGCGTGCTCGAATACGCTGGCGGCCAGTTGCCGCCTCTGCGCGTTGGCCGCACGGACAGTCTCCGGTTCACGCCGGCTTCGATCCCGTATCAAGATACCTCCCGTCGATTCCGTTTCCCCACCACGCCATAAATGAGTCGTAAAAGCCGTGGCTATATAAGGATCATAACGCCACGATTGGCTTTATGCCAAGCCAAGCGTCCAAACCCGACAACGCGCTCGTCCTGATCGGTGCAGCAATGCGTTCCCTGCGTAAGGAAAAGAAAATCTCCCAGGAGACTCTCGCCTACCTGGCCGAAATCGACCGCAGCCACATGGGGAAAATCGAACGCGGCGAACGCAATGTGACAGTCCTCAATGTCATCAAGATTGCCCGCGCCTTGGGTTGTCGTCCCTCGGAGCTATTTGCCCAGGCCGGACTTTAAGCGCAATGGCATGAATCGATACTAAGGAATCCTTAGTATCGGTCAATCAGAAATGCATGAACCTTGGGCGATTCACCTTTCCCAAGACTCATGTCCGATACGACGATTTTTTCAAAGCGATTGCGGGAAGCCCGATTGCGTTGCGGGCTCTCGCAAATGGCGCTGGGCGTGGCGGCGGGAATCGACGAATCCTCCGCCAGCCCTCGTATCAACCAATACGAACGAGGCAAGCATCACCCGGATGCCTTGACGGCAGCCAGGTTGGCGCGGGTATTGAAAGTGCCTTCCGCGTATTTCGCGGCGGACAATGACGATCTTGCGGAACTGCTCGCACTCTGGGAGGGGTTGGAGCCGAAGCAAAAGGACCATCTCCTTGCTACAGTCCGGGAAATGTCCTCGTCCTAATCCGGCCCATGGCCGCCACGGATGTCGCGGCGGTGCGGGTGGCTGCTGAATAATCGAGCGCAGCGAGCCAACATAGTCACTCCGTTCCCCGGAGCGAGGCGGGAATTCGCTGGGAGCATGCTCCGCGCCGCAGCCGGCCGGCTGCGCAAAGTCGGCCGGGAAAAGAGGCCGGGGGACAGGCCCTCCAGTTTGCCGCCAAGCAGCAATCCGGCCGGCCCAGAGTCCGGTCAGATGGCCGCTTCGTTCGCCTCACCGGTGCGGATGCGCACGACTTGCTCGACCGCGGAGACGAAAATCTTGCCGTCGCCGATCTTGCCGGTGCGCGCCGCCTTGATGATGGCCTCGATGGCCGGTTCAACGGTTTCGTCGGCGACGACGATCTCGATCTTGATCTTGGGCAGGAAATCGACCACGTACTCCGCTCCGCGGTAAAGCTCGGTATGGCCCTTCTGGCGGCCGAAGCCCTTGACCTCGGTGACAGTCAGTCCCGTCACACCGACGTCCGACAGCGCTTCGCGGACTTCGTCGAGCTTGAACGGCTTGATCACGGCTTCGATTTTCTTCATGTCTGGTTTCCCTTGATTCAGTACTCGTCTGGATAACGCGATGTTATCGGATAGCGCCAATCCTTGCCGAATCCGCGTTGCGTGACGCGAATCCCGACCGGCGCCTGGCGCCGCTTGTATTCGTTTTTCTTCAGCATGCCGACCACCTTGCGCACCTCCGCCTCGGGGTAGCCGCGGGCGATGATCTGGCGCGGGCTTTCGTCGCGCTCCATGTAGGCCTCGATGATCGCGTCGAGCACTTCGTAGGATGGCAGGGTGTCCTGGTCGGTCTGTCCGGGCTTGAGTTCGGCCGAGGGCGCGCGCGCGATGATGTTCTGCGGAATCACGTCGGAAACCGCGTTGCGCCAGCGCGCCAGGTCATAGACGAAGGTTTTCGCGACGTCCTTGATTACCGCAAAGCCGCCGGCCATGTCGCCGTAAAGCGTGGCATAGCCGACCGCCATTTCGCTCTTGTTGCCGGTGGTCAGCACGATGCGTCCGGTGCGATTCGACAGCGCCATCAGCAACATGCCGCGAATCCGCGCCTGCAGGTTCTCGTCGGTAGTGTCCCAGGCCGGTTTCGGGCCCGCAGTTTTCTCGATGGCGGCAAAAGTCGGCGCCAGCATGGCGGCGAACTGGTCCATTGCCGCCGCAATGGGAATCTCGTCGTACTGCACGCCGAGCCGCCGCACCATTTCGCGCGAATCGTCGAGGCTCATCTGCGCGGTCCAGGGCGAGGGCATCATCACGCAGCGCACGCGGTCGGCACCCAGCGCGTCGACCGCGATCGCCAGCGTCAGCGCCGAATCGATGCCGCCGGAAAGGCCGATGATGGCGCCGGGAAAGCCGTTCTTGCCGAGGTAATCGGCCACGCCCAGCTTCAGCGCGGAATAGACCTCCGCTTCGCGCGAAGGCGGCTCGGCCACGGGGCCGGGCAGCAGATTGCCGTCGGCATAATCGACGAATTCCAGGGCCTCGACGAAAGCCGGCAACTGGTGGGTGAGGCGGCCCTGTCCGTCCAGCGCGAAGGAGGCGCCGTCGAACACCAGTTCATCCTGGCCGCCCACCAGATTGGCGTAGATCACCGGTTTGCCGGTGGCCGCCACCCGGTCGCGCAGCACCTCGTAGCGCCGCGCCTGCTTGTTCATGTGGAAGGGCGAGGCGTTCAGCGTCAGGATCAGTTCGGCTCCGGCCACGGCGGCCGCCTCGGTGGCGCCGTATTCCCAGACATCGGCGCAGATCGCCAGGCCGCAACGGACGCCATTCAGTTCGATCACGCAGGGTTCGCGGCCTGCGGCGAAATAGCGCTCTTCGTCGAAAACTTCGTAGTTGGGCAGGCGATGCTTGCGGTAGGTCGCCGCCACCCGGCCGTTGAGCAATAGCGACGCGGCGTTGTAGCGCTTGCCGGCCGATTCCTCGGGATAGCCGATCACGATCGGCAGCGCGACAGCGCGCGCCAGACGATCGAGCTGTGCTGCGCAGGCGCGATAAAAATCCGGCCGCATCAGCAGATCTTCCGGCGGATAACCGCTGAGCGCCAGTTCCGGCGTCAGCAGTACATCGGCACCCGCGTCACGGGCGCGCGCGGCGAACTCCAGAATCCGGGCGGAATTGCCGGCAAGATCGCCAACATGGGCGTTGAACTGGGCAATGGCTACGCGAAGACGGCTCATGGGTCTAACTATAGCGGATGGCGCCGCATCCCACCGGGGGATACCGTCCGCGCCTCAGGCGCGGACATTCCTCTGGATACCGTCCTCGCTGCGCTCGGACATAAAAAAGCCTGCCTGGCGGCGGGCTCAGACGGGGCGGAAGAAACTCAAAACGCTGGCTTATCCTTGGCGGCCTCATAGGCGGCAACGCCTTCCATGATTTCCTTCTTGGCGTCTTCGACGCCCAGCCAGCCCTGAACCTTGACGAACTTGCCGGGTTCGAGATCCTTGTAGTGCTCGAAGAAATGCGAGATCTGGTCGAGCATGATCTGCGGCAGGTCGCGCGGGCTATCTACGTTCCGGTACATCGGCGTCAGCTTATCCACCGGCACGGCCAGCAGTTTCGCGTCCTCACCCGCCTCGTCGGTCATCTTCAGCATGCCGATCGGCCGGCAGCGCACCACCACGCCCGGCGGCAGGGCGAACTGCGACATCACCAGGACATCCACCGGGTCGCCGTCGCCGGCGATGGTGTGGGGGATGTAGCCGTAATTGCACGGGTAGTGCATGGCGGTGCACATGAAGCGATCGACGAATATCGCGCCGGAATCCTTGTCGACTTCGTACTTGATCGGCTCGGAGTGCATCGAAATCTCGATAACCACATTGAAATCATTCGGCAAATCCTTGCCGGAAGGAACGCGATCGAGGCCCATGGCCACTCCTTTTTGCTAAAGCGCGAATTATAGCGCCGCAAGATTTCGCCTTCCTGACGAAGCCATGTATGTGCGCCGCCACACGTCAGCCAGAAAACTCGGTATTCCCTATTGACAAAGCGGTCCTCATCATTGAGAATCATTCGCATTCCGTTTCGCATTTATCTCTAACCGCCATGAAGACCGAAGCCCTGCCGCTGAACATCAAGCCCGAACTGCCGCGCAGCAGCGCCGAGGCGCGGCACCCGCTGGACAGCGCGGTCCTGCTCGGAGCCAAGGGGGAAGTCGAGATCACCCATCAGGGCGAAACCTACCGCCTGCGGCGCACCCGGCAGGGCAAGCTGATCCTCACCAAGTAAGCCAGGAGCCGTCATGTACGTCTGCATCTGCAATGCGGTCACCGAAAGCGATATCGGCAGCGCCGTTGCCGAAGGCTGCTGCAGTCTGCGACAATTGCGCGAGCAACTCGGCGTTGGTGCCTGCTGCGGCCGCTGTACGGGTTGCGCGCGCGACGTGCTGAAGAATTCCCTGCACGCTCACACGCCCCATCGACCCGCTTCCGCCGGGCAACTGGCGGCAGCCTGAACGACAAGAGGCTCCCCATGAAAGGCGACAAGAAAGTCATCCAGCTCCTCAACAAGTGCCTGGTCAATGAGCTGACCGCGATCAACCAGTACTTCCTGCATGCACGAATGTACAAAAACTGGGGCTTTGACGCGCTGGGCAAGCATGAGTACAAAGAGTCAATCGAGGAAATGCACCACGCCGACCACCTGATCGAACGCGTATTGTTCCTCGAAGGCCTGCCCAACCTGCAGGCGCTGAACAAGCTGAACATCGGCGAAAACGTACCCGAATGCCTGGCCGGCGACCTCAAGCTGGAACACGGTGCGCACGCCGACACCAAGGCGGCCATCACCTACTGCGAGAGTGTGCATGACTATGTCACGCGCGAGATTCTCGAAGAGATTCTCGACGATACCGAAGCGCACATCGACTACCTCGAAACCCAGCTCGAACTGATCGAAAAAGTCGGCACGCAGAATTACCTGCAGTCGGCGATGGGAGAATCGCCCGCATCCTAGCCACACCCGGCGGCGCCGGCGCCCCAGCAGGCGCCGCCTTTTTCCAGCCAGCCAGCCCAGCCATCCCGAATGGCGGCAAGCCAGCCAAAGTTGAATTTTGTTTCCTTTGGAGGTTTGCCATGTCGTTCCCCATATCGTTCCCCTTGCGTCCCCTCGCTTTCGCCGCACTCGCCGCGACGTCCCTTTCCGCCGCCGCCCTGGAATATCCCATTGGCGTGCCGCAGAACCTCGCCGGCATGGAAGTGGCCGCCGTCTACCTGCAGGCCGTGGAGATGGAACCCGAAGGCCACATGCGCAAGGCAGCCGAGTCCGACATCCATCTCGAAGCCGACATCCACGCCCTGGCCAGCAATGCCAACGGCTTTGCCGAGGGTTTCTGGATTCCCCACCTGCTGGTCAAGTACGAACTGACCAAGCTGCCCGGCGGCGAAGTCGTCAAGGGCGACATGATGCCGATGGTGGCCAGCGACGGCCCGCACTACGGCGACAACGTCAAGCTCAAGGGACCGGGCAAGTACAAAGTGAAGTTCACCATCTATCCGCCCAACGCGAAAGAGAATGCCGCCGGCAACATGTTCGGCCGCCACACCGACCGCGCCACCGGCGTGCGTCCCTGGTTCAAGGCCGTCGAAGCCGAATGGGAATTCACCTACGCCGGCGTCGGCAAGAAGGGTGGATACTGAAATGAATTTCACCCGCAATCTCATGGTCGCGGCCGTGGCGGGGGCCTTCGCCCTGCCCGCCCTGCCCACGCTGGCCGCCGACGACATGAGCGTCCTCAAGGCCGAACTGAAACGCCTATCCGAGCGCATCGAGAGCTTGGAGCGCAACAACAAGGAAATGGAAAAAGCGCTGGCCACCGAGCGCGTCAGCGAGAAGGAACCGGAAGTCGTCACCCGCCTCAAGGCGGTCGAGTTCCAGACCCTGTCGATGCAGAAGCAGGCGCGCCAGATCGAGGCACTGGAAGGCATCACGGTCGGCGCCAGCTTGACCGGCGTGGTACAGAAAGTTGGCGCTGGCAGCACGGCGAGCGGCGTGGATGAAACGCGCGCCAACTATCGCGGCGATATTTCGGTGACCCTGCCGGGCGGCGAGATGGGCAATGCCGAAGGCAAGATCTTCGGCCACTTCCGTTTCGGCCAGGGCACCGGCATCGGCCTGCGCCCGACCTACACCAGCAGCGCCAACACCACGGCCTTCGAAGTCGGCAGCACGCCGGCCGACGATTCCTTCGGCATCCTGGCGCAAGCCTGGTACCAGCTCAAGATTCCGCTGATGGACGACGGCATGAAGGCCAACGCCCGCGAGCATCTGCACCTGACCGCCGGCAAGATCGATCCCTTCGTCTTCTTCGACCAGAACGCCGCCGCCGACGACGAATCGGCGCGCTTCATGAACAATGCCTTCGTCCATAACCCGCTGCTCGACTCCGGCGGCGACATCCGCGCCGACGCCTATGGCTTCGCCCCGGGCATGATCGTGCAGTACGCCAACGAGCGCCAGAAGGGCGCGGAGTGGGGCCTCTCGCTGGGCATGTTCGGTTCCGGACCGGGCGCCAACTTCACGGGTTCGCTGGCCGGCCCCTTCGTCATCGCCCAGGCCGAAACCGCCGCGCGCATCAACTACCTGCCCGGCAACTACCGCGCCTATCTGTGGCACAACGGTCGCGGCGCCGGCTATGACGGCATCGAGCGCAAGCACGCCGGGATCGGCTTCTCGGCCGACCAGAAAGTCACCGACGACGTCACCTTGTTCGGCCGCTACGGCCATCAGCTCACCGGCAAGACGCGTTTCGACCGCGCCCTGACGCTCGGCGCGGAACTCGCCGGCACGCCCTGGGCGCGAGCATCCGACGGTGTCGGCGTGGCCTTCGGCGCCCTGCGCACCAGCAACGACTTCCGCAACGACTCGTTGACCGTCGACGCCGATGGCGACGCGGTGCCCGACTTCGGCTACCAGGCGAGCGGTTCGGAAAAGCAGATGGAGATCTACTACCGCTACAAGTTCAACAGCCACGTCGAGCTGACGCCCGACTTGCAGTGGATCCGCCAGCCCGGCGGCAACGCCGGCGCGGCGACGGTGAAGGTCCTGGGCCTGCGCGCCAAGGTGGGGTTCTAAGCATGCTGCCCGTACCCGTGGTCCGCGTGGCCTTTATCCTGACACTCTGGTTCGGGCTGGGTTGGGCCACGGCACCGCGGGCGCAGACGCCGCCCGCGGAAGCGGTCACCTTCGACGTCGTGATCAAGAACGGGCGCATTGTTCCGGCCCGGCTGGAAGTCCCTGCCGGACGCAAGATCAAGCTGGCGATCAAGAACGAGGGGCCCGGCCCCAGCGAGTTCGAGAACCTCAGCCTGCGGGTCGAGAAAGTGCTGGCGCCGGGCGCCTCGTCCTTCCTCGTGATCCATCCGCTCAAACCGGGAAGCTACCGCTTCATCGACGAATTCCACCCGGACACTTCCGAAATGCTGCTGATTGCCAAGTAAGGATCCACCGTGCTCAATGCCCTCATCGTCGTCTTTCGCGAAAGCCTCGAAGCCATGCTGGTGATCGGCGTGCTGCTGGCCTGGATCGCGCGTCAGCCCAATCCGGCCGCGCTGCGACGCGGGCTGTGGGCCGGCGTCGGCGCCGGGCTCGGACTGGCGCTGGCGCTGGGCTTCGCCACCTTCGCCGCCCAGAGCCAGATGCAGGGGGAAGCGCTGGAGAAGTTCCAGGTGGGCATGGTGCTCTTCGCCGCAGGCCTGATCGTGCAAATGGTGCTCTGGATGCATCGTCACGGCCGCCACATGAGGCGCGAACTGGAAGCCCAGGCCGGCCGCGCCGCCGGCGCCCTGGGCATCGGCGCGGTGGCGGCTCTGGCCGTGGCGCGGGAAGGCGCCGAAACCGTGGTCTTCCTCTATGGCCTGGGCCTCGAAAGCCAGGGCGGCGACCGCCTCGGCCTGCTCGCCGCCGCGCTGGCCGGCTTCGCCCTGGCAGCCGCCACCGGCGCGCTGGTGGCGCGCGGCGCACGCTTTCTCAGTTACCGCACGCTGTTTGCCGTCAGCGAAATCCTGCTGCTGGTCATCGCCAGTTCGCTGCTGATGGCCGGCGTGGACCGCATGATCGGCCTCGACTGGTTGCCGCCACTGCTCGATCCGGTGTGGGACAGCTCGACCCTACTCGACGACGGCAGCGGCGCCGGGCGGCTCTTGGCGGACTTCGCCGGCTACCGGGCGCGGCCCTCGGCCAGCCTGCTGCTCGCTTACGCGGCGTTCTGGTCGTTTGCGCTCTGGCGTCTGCGCCGCAGCGCCAAACCGGTGTCTTGACATCATGGCGCAGACGCACATCCTCAACTTCGTCCCGCCGCTACCGCGCCCGCGCCTGGCCCGCCTCGGCGACTGGATGGCGCGCCGTCGCCGCGCCATCCTGGCGATCCAGTGGGTCATCGTCGTCTTCTACCTGGTACTGGTTGCGCTGCCGGCCTTCCTGCCCCACCCGCACCCGGAGGCGCGGCTGTTCTCCTCGGATTTCGGTGCGAGCTCCGCGATCGACCCCAATCTGTGCGCCACCGGCGCGCAAAGCCCGGTAGACAAGGCTGCCTACGTAGCCTGCTGGCGCGACCGCATGGTGCTGCTCGCGCAGTACCTGTTCTGGGGCGTCTGGTGGCCCTTCGTGATCCTCTCGATCATGCTCATGGGCCGCGTCTGGTGCGGCGTGCTTTGCCCGGAAGGCGCGCTGACCGAATTCGCCAGCCGCCACGGGCGCGGCGGGCACATCCCGAAATGGCTGCGCTGGAGCGGCTGGCCGGTGGTGGCCTTCATCCTCACCACCGTCTACGGCCAGCTCGTCAGCGTCTATGACTACCCGCAGGCGGCGCTGCTGATCCTCGGCGGCTCCACCGTCGCCGCAGTCGCCGTGGGCTGGATGTACGGCCGCGGCAAGCGCGTCTGGTGCCGCTACCTGTGTCCGGTGTCGGGCGTGTTCAGCCTGTTGGCGCGCATTGCGCCGATCCATTTCCGCATCGACCGCGCCGCATGGGACGCCCATCCGCAACGCAGTGCCGCCGTCGATTGCGCGCCGCTGCTCGACGTCAAGCACCTCAAGGGCGCCGGCCAGTGCCACGCCTGCGGCCGCTGCAGCGGCCACCGTGACGCCGTGAGCCTGGCGGCGCGCTCGCCCAACGCCGAGATCCTCGGCGCCGGCGGCGAAACGCCGCGCAGCAGCGAAGCCGCGCTGCTCCTGTTCGGCATGCTCGGCGTCGCCATGGGCGCCTTCCATTGGACCGTCAGTCCCTGGTTCGTGCAAGGCAAGCAGGCTGCCGCCGAGTGGCTGGTGGCGCACGACATTTTCTGGCCGCTGGCGGAGAGCCCGGCGTGGTGGCTGCTGACGCGCTACCCCGAAGTGGGGGACGTATTCTCCTGGCTCGACGGCTCAGCGATCCTGGTCTGGATCGCGGCCTATGCGCTGCTGCTCGGCGGCGGGTGCTGGCTGGCGGTGCGTACCGCCGCACGCCTGGCCGGCATCGACTGGCGCCGCCTGGCGCTGGGCCTCGTGCCCTTGGCCGGCATCGGTCTGTTTCTCGGACTGTCGATGATGAGCGCCACCCATATGCGCGCCGAAGGCGTGGCGCTGGGCTGGCTCCCGGCGCTGCGCGGCGTTCTGCTTGCCATCGGCATCCTGTGGTCTGCCTGGCTGGGCGGGCAACTCGTGAGAGTTGGCGCTGGCGGTACGGCGCACCGCCTGCTGGCCGGGCTGGTCTGGCTGCTGCCGCTGGGCGCCGTGGGCGGCATCTGGTGGCTGATTTTCTTTGTCTGGTAAGCGCGGCCGCCAGCATGCACGCCGCCCCCGGTAGAAATGCATGAAGCTGCCTGCTGAAACCAAACCCACGCTGGCAACCCTGGTCCTGGAACCGCCGGCCAGCGGCCAATTGCCGCTGATCGCAGCGGATCAACTGTTCCGCCAGGGCAACACCCTGCGCATCGAGCATGCCGGGCAGATTTACCAACTGCGCGTAACCCGCGAGAACAAGCTGATCCTGACCAAATAACCGCAGCCAGCGCGGCGCCGATATCGCGCGCCTGACCTCGGACATCGCCCTGCTGGAAGACGACATCGGCCGCGTCGCCGACGCCAAGCAACTGGCCAACGCCACCATGGCGCTGATCGGCCGCAATTTCCAACTGGCGCTCGGCGCCAACAGCGGCATCCTCGCCGCGGCGGCCTTCGGCGCGCTGACGCCGGTCGCCTCCTCGGTGCTGCACAACGGCAGCACCATCGCCATCCTGCTCAATGCCCTGCGCGGCGGCACCACGTCGCGCAAGATCCCGAACCAGTAAGCCGACATGTTGAAACCGATGGATGTAGGAGCGAGCTTGCTCGCGACAACGGCCTATCGCGAGCAAGCTCGCTCCTACAGGGAATGCGCCTTTTCCTTGCGCCTTTTCCTTGCGCCTTTTCCTTGCGCCTTTTCCTTGTTGACTGACTACTAGCTCTCAGCGCAGCAGCTGGCGGCGGTGCGAGGCCAGGTGTAGCGCCAGGAAGGCGAGGAACACGCCGCCGCTCACGGCATGCCAGCGCTTGCCGACGGCCAGTGCCAAGAGTGATGCCGCCAGGCTGCCGAGCATGCCGCGATTGACGTTGGTGTTGCTGCGCACGCGCGCGTGCCTGACGCGAAGCGGCGCGTGCCGCGCGCCGATCGCCGCGGCCGCAGCGGCGGCAACCGCGGCTTCCATGCGCCCGGCGTCGAACTCGGCGGCGTAGACGATCACCAGACTGCCCGCTGCCGCGTTGGCGCGCACCGAGCTGACACCCTCCAGCGCCGCCAGTTCCGCGCGCAGCCTTGCCAGCCGCTGCGGCTGGCGCAAAGAGGAATCGCGTAGCCGGATGCGTCCCGGCAGGGATGAAACGATATGGATCACGGAATAACCCTATTGACGGATGTAATGCGAATGGTTATCATTTAGTTACATTTTACCGGAGCCAGCCAGCCAACGCCAGCCAGCGTCTCCAAACCGGAAATCCCATTGATGGAAACCAAGCTGGCCCCCCCCCACGAAACTGCCGTCCCTAGCTGTCGCCTACGCGAACGACGGGTTCGCTTGTCATGACGGCTGGACCTTATGCTCACCGGCGCCCGATCTCCCGCGCCGGCCTGGGCTTCGTCGTCGCGCTCCATGCTGCCGCCTTCTGGGGCCTGTTGCAGATGAAGCTGATCGCCCTGCCGGCGCCGCTCGCCGTGCTCAGCGTGAGCCTGCTGGCGCCGGCCGAGGCGATCAAGCCGAACCCGGAGATCGTGCCGCCCAAGCCGAAGCCGGTGGAGCGGCGGCCGACCCCGGTGCCGCAGCCGATCCAGCTTGCCGCGCCCATCGATTCACCCGCCCCGGTCGCCGCCACCGTGGCGCCAGCGCCAACTATTGCCGCCGCGCCGGCCCCGGTTGCACCGGCGCCCGCGCCGGTGGCGACGCAGCCGCGCTTCGACGCCGGCTACCTCGACAATCCCAAGCCGGTTTATCCGGCAATCTCGCGCCGCCTCTCCGAACAGGGCCGCGTCGTATTGCGCGTCCAGGTCGAGGCCGACGGCCGCGCCGCCGAGGTGCAACTGCATAGCTCCAGCGGCTCGCCGCGCCTCGACCAGTCGGCGCTGGACACCGTGCGGCGCTGGAAATTCGTTCCCGCGCGGCTCGGCCAGACGCCAGTCGCCGCCTGGGTGCTGGTACCGATTGCATTCACCTTGAAGGATTGACCATGGAAACTTCCCTCGGCTTCGGCCACTTTCTCGCCAATGCCGACGGCATTGCGCGTTTCATCCTCGCACTGATGGCCATCATGTCGGTCGGCACCTGGTACCTGATCGTGACCAAGGGCCTCCAGTCGATCCGCTCTCAGCGCCTGAGCGCGGTCTTCCTCAAGGCCTTCTGGGCCGCGCCCAACCTCGACGCCGTGGCCCGCCACCTGCGCCAGGGCGGCGTCGCCGAGCCCTTCTCGCACCTGGTGCATCACGGCTTCACCGCCATCGAACAGCACAAGGCCGGGCGCGAGACGCGCGGCCTGGTCGATGCCGGCACGCCGGACGAATTCCTCACGCGGGCCATGAAGCGCGCCATCGCCCAGGACAAGTCGCGCCTCGAATACGGCCAGACCTTCCTCGCCACGGTGGCATCCTCCGCGCCCTTCGTCGGCCTCTTCGGCACCGTCTGGGGCATCTACCATGCGCTGATGGCGATCGGCATCAGCGGCCAGGGCACGCTGGACAAGGTTGCCGGTCCGGTCGGCGAGGCGCTGATCATGACCGCGGTCGGGCTGGCCGTGGCGATCCCCGCAGCCGTGGCCTACAACGCCTTCGCCCGCAGCAACCGCAACACGCTGGCCGAACTCAACTCCTTCGCCCACGACGTGTTCACCTTCCTCGCCACCGGCCTCAAGAACGCGCCGCAGCAGGGCGACGTCGCCGCCACCTCGGAGCGCATCATCGCCCGCATGCAGGCTGGCACGCGCGCCACAGCATAAGGACTGAATCATGAGCTTCGCCTCCCTCCACGACGATGACGACGGCAACCAGGCGCTGGCCGAGATCAACATGATTCCGCTGATCGACGTCATGCTGGTGCTGCTGGTGATTTTCATCGTCACGGCGCCCTTGCTGACCCACGCCGTCAAGGTCGACCTGCCCAAGGCCTCGTCGAGTGCCAACCTGACCAAACCCGACAACGTGCAACTCGCCATCGACGGCGCCGGCCGGGTGTACTGGAACGGCGAGGTGGTCGCCACCGCGGTGCTCGATCAGAAGCTGCGCGCCGCCGCCGCGCTGACGCCGCAACCCGAACTGCACCTGCGTGCCGACCGTGTCACGCCTTACGAAAAAGTCGCCGATGTCATGTCGGCCTCGGCGCGCGCCGGGCTGACCCGGATCGCGTTTGTGACAAATCCGGTCACGGATCCATCGCGAACGAATTAGCCACCGCCCACTATCCACCCGCAATCCGGCAAGCCAGGCGATTTCTCCCAGCCAGCCACAACCCTGAGGAGTCGCACCCATGTTGTTTCATCTCCGCATCAAACCCTTGACCATCGCCGTCATGGCCAGCTTCGGCGCCATCGGTCAGCTGCACGCTGCCGACACGGCCCTGCCGCAGGTCAACGTCCAGGACCAGACCGAACGCGCCGACGGCCCCGTCACCGGCTATCGCGCCACGCGCTCATCCACCTTCACCAAGACCGACACCCCGCTCAAGGAAGTCCCGGCCTCGATCAGCGTGATTCCGGAAGCCCTGATCAAGGACCAGGCCATGTCCGGCATGGCCGATGCGCTGCGCTATGTTCCCGGCGCCCATGGCGCGCAGGGCGAAGGCAACCGCGACCAGGTCATGCTGCGCGGCATCAACACCACGGCCGACTTCTTCGTCGACGGCGTGCGCGACGACATGCAGATATTCCGCGACTTCTACAACCTGGAGCGCCTCGAAGTGCTCAAGGGCCCCGGCGGCATGGCCTTCGGCCGCGGCGGCGCGGGCGGCGTGATCAACCGCGTGGTCAAAAAACCCCAGTTCGGCCACATCGGCGAAGCCAGCATCAGCCTTGGCAGCTACAGCCGCCTGCGCGGCAGCGTCGATCTCGGCAACAAGGCCAATGACACAACCGCCTGGCGCCTGAATGCCATGGCCGAGAACGGCAACAGTTTCCGCAACGGCTTCGACATGAAGCGCTACGCCGTGAACCCCACCGTGACGGTTCTGGTGGCGCCGCGGACCACGCTGACCCTCGGCTTCGAACATGCGCGTGACGAACGTACAGCCGATCGCGGCATTCCCGCCGCCGCGGCCACCCTGGCGCCGTTCGAGACCGATCGCTCGACCTTCTTCGGCAATGCCGACCAGAGCGAAGCGCGCTCCACGGTCAATGGCTTCTCGGCCGTGCTGGAGCATGATTTCGGCGGCGGCACCCAGATCAAGAACAATTTCCGCGCCACCTACTACGACAAGTTCTACCAGAACGTCTTTGCCAACGGCGCCGTCACCGGGGCCGGCCTGGTGCGCATCGAGGCCTACAACAACACCGACAAGCGCACCAACGTCTTCAACCAGACCGACCTGACGACGAAGTTCAGCGCGGGCGGCTTCGACCATACCCTGCTCGCCGGCCTCGAACTTGGCCATCAGGACAGCAGCAGCGTGCGCAAGAACGGTTTCTTCGGCGCCGCGACCTTCCTCAACGTGGCCGCCGGCTCGCCCTACGCCGTGGCGACGGATTTCCGCGCCGCCGGCACCACGGGCGACAACGTGGTCAAGGTCGACCTGGCCGCGGTGTACCTGCAGGACCAGATTGCACTGTCCAAGGAATGGAAGCTGCTGGCCGGCCTGCGCTACGACCACTTCAAAACCAGCTTCGACGACCGCCGCACCCTGGTCGCCGCCACCGATCTGGCGCGCACCGACAACGAGCTGAGTCCGCGCCTGGGCCTGACCTGGTCGCCCAGCGCGAACACCACCTGGTATCTCAGCTACAGCTCGTCCTTCCTGCCCTCCGCCGAGCAGTTGAGCCTGGCCGCCAACACCGCGCAACTGGCGCCGGAAACCGCCAAGAACTACGAAGCCGGCGTGCATTGGGACCTGCTGCCGAAACTGACGCTCTCCGGCGCCGTGTTCCGCACCGACCGCGACGACGTCAAGGTGGTCGATCCGAACAATCCCGCCCTGCTGATCCTCGCCGGACAGCAGCGCACCGACGGCGTCGAACTCGGCCTGCAGGGCGAAGTGGCGAAGAACTGGGATATCTACGCCGGCTACGCCAATCTCGACGGCCGCATCGTCAAGGGCACCACTATCCCCGCCGGCCGCCGCGTCGGCCTGGTGCCGCAGGACAGCCTGTCGGTTTGGAACAAGTTCGGCTTCGGCGGCGGCTGGAGCGCAGGCCTCGGCGTGATCCACCAGTCCGAGGTGTATGCCTCGACCAACAACACGGTCAAGCTGCCGGCCTACACCCGCGCCGACGCCGCGCTCTACTACGCCTTCGCCGACGGCAAGACGCGGCTGGCGCTGAACGTCGAAAACCTGTTCGACAAGAAGTACTACCCGACCGCGCACAACGACAACAACATCAGCCCGGGCGCGCCGCGCAACGCCCGCCTGACGGTGAGCACCCGCTTCTGATGCAAACCCTGCTGCGCTGGCGACCTGCCGGCGCAGCAGCCTCGCCGTGCCGCCAGCGCCAACTCTTGCGTCGGACGCGTCGAAATCAAGGAAGCACCGAAATCAATCCTTTGACTCGAAACTGCTTTACTTTCCAATTGCGAATGATTATCATTTGCTTCGTAATCCGAGTCGCCAGCCACCCATGGGATCTGCGCCGCAGCATCCGCCCGAGGCAGCCAGCCAGGAACACCCACTGTTCAACTGGAGACTGCACCATGCAAAGCCACGATCTCTATGCCGGGGCCCTGACCCTGGTAATGCGCCATGACCTGACCGGTTGCGCGCGCTCGGCCCACCAGGCCGTCGATCTGCTGGAACGCCTTGCCGCGTCGTCGACGCTCGATGGCGACACCCGCAGCCTGTGCGAACAGATGTGCGAGCGGCTGCTGGACCAGGCGGAACACGCGCTATGAAAGCCGACGTCGTCGCCGGCCTGTTCCCGACTATTCCCGGCACGGGCGCCGTGCTGCCAGCGCCAACTCTTGCGATGGCGCCGCCACACCGCCTCAAGCTGTGGGAACTGGAAGAAAAATACCATTGCCCGGTGATCGGCACCTGCGTGCCGATGGAGGATCTGGTGCGCTTCGCCAAGCGCTTCAATTTCTGCGCCGAACTGCATGACGAATTCGCCCTGCACGTGGAGGCAGTGAACTATTCCATCGCGCGCAACGAATTTGCCGAGGCCCTGCAAAAACATCTCGAACGCCGGTACGCCGTGACCGTCAAGCACTTCAACGCCGCGCGCAGCGACGAGGAGGTGCGCGGCCTCTGGCGCGAATCCCTGGCGCGCGGCGAGGTCGCCGCGCCGATGTGGGCGACGCTGACCCACAAGCACGCCAGTACCGCCACGCGCCACCTCGTCTACGCCGATATCCACATGCTGTCGCACCAGGTCGGCGCCGGCAAGGCGGCCGATGCGCGGCGGCTGGGCTTCCTCGAAAGGGAAAACGCCGAGCAGCGCCACAGCCTCGTAGCCGAGCGACGCACCGCCGAGCGGCGGGAAGCCGTACTGGCACGCCGCGTCGAGGAACTCGAAACGAAGCTGGCGCGACTGGGCAAGGCCGAACAGGAAGTGTCCGAACTGCGCGCGCGCCTGGTTCAATTCGAGGAAGGCGGCGTCATGGTCGGCATGGGGCGCCGCCTCGCCGAACTCGAACACGCCAACCAGCGCCTGCTGGCCGAATCCCAGCGCATCTGGCTACTCGAAAAAACGCTCGCCGCGACGCGCGCCGAAGCGACCCGGTTTGCCGCCGAGCGCGACCAACTCGGGGCCGAATGCGATGCGCTCGAGCGCATGTTGATGCCCGATGAAGGCTGCGATGGCGACTGCGACTCGGGGTGCACCCTCCCCGCCGATGCCGGCGACGAGCCGCGCAGCGTGCTCTGCGTCGGCGGCCGCACCGGGCTGGTGGCGCAGTACCGCGCACTGGCGCAGCGCCTCGGCATCCGCCTGGTGCACCACGACGGCGGCCAGGAAGAAGCGCTGTCGCGCCTGCCCGACATGATCGCCGGCGCCGATGCCGTGATGTGCCCCACCGATTGCATCAACCACGCCGCGTATCACCAGTTGAAGCGCCATTGCAAGCGCAGCGGCAAGCCCTGCCTGCTGTTCAGGGGCGCCAGCGTTTCCGGCTTTGCCGTGGCGCTGGCGCGCCTGTCCGCCGGCCAAGTCAGCATTGCCGCCGCACCCATGGCACCCATGGCACCCATGGGTTAAGCGGCAACCGGAGCACAGCCAGCAAGGTAGCCGCGCGTCGCGCAAGCCACCCAGCCAGCCAAGACAACGACATTATCTTGGAGGCTTTCCCATGCAGTTTTTCAGCAAACAAACCTTGGCCGTTCTCGTCGCGGCTGCCTGCAATCCGGCCGCCGCCAACGAGGCCGCGCTGAAGGACGTGGTGGTCACCGCCACCCGCAGCGAAGCCGAGATCGACAGCGTTCCGGCAACCGTCACCAGCATCGATCGCAAGGCGCTGGACCGGCGGCTGGCGGCCGACGATGCCGATCTGTTCAAGGACGAGGCCGACATCTCGATGGCGCGCGACCTGCGTCGTCACGGCTCCACCCGCGTCAATATCCGCGGCATCGAGGACAACCGCGTGATTCAACTGGTCGATGGCGTGCGCCTGCCGGATTTCTACAACGGCGGCGGCCCGACCAATTTCACCATGAGCGCCTCGCCCACCGCGATGCCGGATTTCCTCAAGCGGGTCGAAATACTGCGCGGCGCGGCGTCCAGCCTCTACGGCTCCGACGCCATCGGCGGCGTGGTCGGCTATGTCACGCTCGACCCCGCGGATCTGCTGCAGGCCGGCGCCCAGAACGGCCTGCGTCTGCGCGCCGGCTACTACGGCGCCAACCGGGGCCAGAGCCTGACCCTGCTCGGCGCGCGGCGCGGCGCAGCGGGCGAACTCCTGCTCGGCTACAGCCACGCCGGCGGCAAGGAAATCGACAACCAGGGCGACAACAATGCCACCTCGGCCAGCCGCAGCACGCCCAACCCGATCACCACCGAAGACGCCGGCGTGCTGGCCAAGCTGGTGGTCCGCCCGGCCGCCGGCCACAAACTGAGCGCGACCGTCGAGGGCCGCGACCAGGGCAGCGCAACCGACATCCTGCGTCTGTCGGCCTCGCTGCCGCGCGTGAGCTGGATGCACGGCGACGACAACAGCCGCCGCGTCCGCGCCAGCCTGGAATGGGAGCACCTGCCCGCCGACGCGGCCTTCTACGACCGCCTCACGGCGCGCCTCCACCACCAGCAGGCGGACACGAAAAACTACAATTTCCAGCGCCGGACCAACACCTCGGCCGGGTGCTCCGCCGTCGCCGCCGGCGTCAACACCTGCTATATCGAAAGCGATTTCTTCTTCGAGCAGCAGAATACCGGCGCCAGCGTCCAGATCGAGAAGCAGCTCAGGAGCGGAGCGCTGTCCCACCTGTTGACCTATGGCGCCGATCTCGGCCGCGTGCGCGCCGAAGAGTTGCGCGACGGCCGGGTGTGGAACCTGACCACCGGCACGTTTACAAAGTCGCTGGCAGGCGAGAACTACCCATTGCGCGACTTTGCCATTGGCATCACCGACAGCGCCGGCCTGTTCGTTCAGGATGAGGTCAGCGGACTGGCGGCCGGCCGCTTGGCGCTGACCCCAGGCCTGCGTTATGACCGCACCGGCCTGAAACCTGACGTGGACCCCATCGCCCAGCAGGTGCTGACCCTCATCGGGCGCCAGGCGGTCAAGCAGGAGTACGGGTCGCTGTCGCCCAAGCTCGGTGCGATCTGGCGCTTCGATCCGGTGCTGGCCGCCTATGGTCAGATCGCGCGCGGCTTTCGCGCCCCCAACTACAACGAGGTCAATGGCGCCTTCCGCAATACCGCGCAGAGCTATGGCGTATCGCCCAATGCGGAGCTGAAGCCCGAAACCAGCATCGGCGTCGAGTTCGGCCTGCGCCTCAATAGCGGCAAACTGCGCGGCCAGCTCAGCGCCTTCGACAACCGCTACCAGGACTTCATCGAGAGCGTCCGCCTGGGCTGTCCGGCCGATCCGCGTTGCATAACCGGCCTGGGCACGACCTTCATGTCGGTCAACCTGAGCCGGGTCCGCATCTACGGCGCCGAGGCCCGCGCCACCTGGGACTTCGCCCCTGGCTGGAGCACCGGCGGCACGCTGGCCTTCAGCCACGGCACGGATGGAACCACCGGACAGCCGCTCAACAGCGTCGAACCGAGCCGTCTTGCCGCCAGCCTTGCGCGCGATTTCGGCACCTGGGGCGCCGACGGACGTTTGCGCGCCGCCGCCCGCAAGACCCGCGTCGACGACACCGGCGGCGCCTGGTATCGCACGCCGGGCTATGCCGTCGCCGACCTTTCGCTGTGGTGGAAGCTCGACCGCCGCGCCCAGCTCACGCTCGCCGTGAACAACGCGTTCGACAAGAAGTACTGGCTCTGGAGCGATATCCGCCAGGCCGATGCGCGCAATCCCGTCGGCATCGACTTCTATACCCAGGCGGGGCGCAGCCTGAGCCTGGCGCTGCAGGCCGATTTCTGAGCCCGCCATGAAACCCGACGAGCTGCCCGATCCCATCGCACTGCTGACCTCGGCGCTGGCGGTAATGACGCGCTTCATCCAGACCGGCTGCCCCCGCCAGGGGGCGCTGGTGCGCCGCCAGCTCGATGTCCTGCAGAGCTATCCCGACCATCTGCTGCCGCCGCCCTTCAAGGCCACCGCGCGCCGCCTGCACGGCGACTGGGACTTGATGCTGCTGGGCAGCGCGCAATGCAATGCCGCCACCTCCTCCACCCTGCAATGAGGTCCGCCATGAACGCCACGCTCGATCCGATACCCTCGCGCCACGACACCTTCGCCGCCATCCGCCGTCTGCGCGGGTCGCGCCGCGCCGACCCCGCGGCGCCGATTCTGGTGCGCGAGGAACTGCTGTTTCCGCCGGCGCCGGCCGAGGACCTGGAACGCGACATCGCCGACTTGCTGCAAGCCATGCGCCGCAGTCCGGGCTGCCTCGCCTGCGCCAGCCGGCGCGCCGCGGACACGCCGGAGCAGGCCCACTTCCGCCTGGAAAGCCGCTGGTCCTCGACCGACAACTTCGTCGCCTGGACCGGGCGCACCCTGTTCGCCGCGATCGCCGGTCAATTGCGCGGCCGGCGGCTGCGCATCGAAGCGCTGGCATGAGCGCCCCCCGCCGGGCCGCCCCAAGGGAGGCGCAGTCAGCCACACGGAGCGAGCGAAGCGCGCGAACCACCGTCACCCCCTTCCTTGGGAAGGGGGATGGGGGGATGGCGCCATGAACGCAGACTGGTTCTTGCGCCGCGCCTCGGCCTGCCTGCTGCTGCTCGCCGCCGGCGCCGCCCATGCCGCCTCGGCGCTGTTCATCAGCAGCAGCCCGATCCAGCCGGGAAAGTTCCGCCTGCTGGCCGAGCACGCGGCGGCGCATGGCGTCCGCGTCGAGGCGCGCTTCATCGAGAAGTTGCCGCCGGATGTCGACGCCGGCCTGTTCCGCGGCCATGACTTCGTCTTCTTCGACACCCCGCGCGACCACCTGCGCGACGCGGTGCAGGCCAGGCTTGCGCCCGCCCTGCAGGCACTGAAGACACCCTCGCTGTGGCTGCATGACGGCCAGCCGAGCTGGAACGGCCTGCCCGATGCCCTGGCGAAACGGCTCCATGCCTATTACATGAATGGAAGCAAGACCAATTTCACGGGCTTCTTCCAGACCCTGGCCGCCCACCATGCCGGCCGCTCCTGGAGCGGGATCGCCCCGCCCGTGGTGTTCCCCAAGACGGCTATCTATCATCCCGCCGCGCCCGGACTGGTGTTCGCCGACACGGCCGGCTACCTGGCCTGGAAAAAGGTGGATGCCACCGGCACCGGCAAGCCGCCGGTGATCGCCATCGCCCTGCACCAGCAGTACATCGCCGCCGAGCAGACGGCCTTCATCAACGACCTGATCGCCCGCATCGAGGCCGCCGGCGCCGTGCCGCTGGCCTTCTACAGCCCGGTGATGGATGCCGACGCCATGCGCCGGATCATGGCTCCGGGCGGCCGTCAACTGGCCGAGGTGCTGATCAACACCCAGATCATGTTGAACCCGGAAGGCCGCCGCAAGGAGTTCGAGGCCATGGGCGTGCCGGTGATCCAGGCCATGCCCTACCGCAAGGGCGACGCCGCCGCCTGGGCCGCCGACCCGCAGGGCGTCGCGCTGATGGACGTGCCCTTCTACCTGGCCCAGGCCGAATACGCCGGCGTCGCCGACATCCAGATCGCCGCCGCCACCGACAAGCAGAGCGACCAGATCGCGCCGATCGCCGCGCAGTCCGCCGCCGTCGTCGCCAAGGCGCTGAACATGGCGCGCCTCCAGAAGAAACCCCATGCCGAGAAGAAAATCGCCGTGCTGTTCTGGAACTACCCGCCGGGCGAGAAGAACCTGGGCGCCTCCTACATGAATCTTCCGCGCAGCCTGGAGGGCACCCTGGCGGCGCTCAAGAACGCCGGCTACCGCGTCGACAGCGCCGGCGAAAAGGAACTGACCCAACTGCTGCAGCGCCTGCTGGCGCCCGTCTACCGGCCGCCGACGGACAACCGCGAACTCGACCTCCTGCTGCAGGACGGCCTCGCCGAACTGTTTCCGGTGAGCAGCTACCGGCAGTGGCTGGACAGCCTGCCGCCGGCCGTGAAAGACGCCCTGATGAAAGACTGGGGCGAGCCGGAAAAGTCGGCGATGGCGGTACGGCGCAACGGGCAGGCGTACTTCGCCATTCCCCGCCTCAAGCTCGGCAACGCCATCGTCATGCCGCAGGCGCCGCGCGGCGAACGTGGCCAGGACAAGGAGAAAGCCCTCTACCATTCGAGCACCGCGGCGCCGCCCCACTTCTACCTCGCCACTTACCTCTGGATACGCCAGCAGTTCGGCGCCGACGCGCTGATCCACTACGGTACCCATGGCACCCAGGAATGGCTGCCGGGCAAGGAGCGCGGCCTCTCGGTCTACGACTACCCGCTGCTCGCCATCGGCGACCTGCCGGTGATCTATCCCTACATCGTGGACAACATCGGCGAGGCCACCCAGGCCAAGCGTCGCGGCCGCGCCGTGACCATCACCTACCAAACGCCGCCCTTCGCCCCCGCCGGCCTGCACGAGGCACTGACGAAAATCCACGACCTGCTCCACGCTTGGCTGGCGCAGGACGAAGGCGCGGTGAAGGAGAAGCAGAAGGCCGAATTTCTCCAGTTGGTGAAGAAGGAGCGCATCGACAAGGACCTGGCCTGGAGCGATGCCCGCATCGAACAGGATTTCCGCGGCTTCATCGACACCGTGCATGACCATCTGCACGAACTGGCGCGCAGCGCGCAGCCCATGGGCCTGCATACTTTCGGCAAGGGGGCCGACGAACAATGGCGTCTCGGTACGGTGCTGCTGATGCTGGGCAAGAACTTCATCGAAGCCGCCGCGGGCCCCGACGAGGAAGCCGACGAGGCCCTGGTCGGCGACTACGCCAAGCTCGTCGAATCCTCGCCCTATAAGTTGCTCAAGCGCCACGTCGTCGACGGCGTGCCCAGCGCCGGCCTCACGCCGAAGCTGAAAGAGGCGGTCGACCGTGGCCGGCGCTGGTACGCCGATCTTGCCGCCGGCGGCGAAATGACGGGCTTGCTGGCCGCGCTCGACGGCCGCTATGTCCCCACTTCCTACGGCGGCGACCCGATCAAGAATCCCGACTCGCTGCCCACCGGGCGCAACCTCTACGGCTTCGACCCCTCGCGCATCCCGACCAAGGCGGCCTGGGAAGCCGGCAAGGAGGCCATGGAAAATCTGATCGCCGCCCACCGCAAGCAGTCCGGCCGCGCGCCGAAAAAGCTCACCTTCTCGCTCTGGTCGGTGGAAACCATGCGCCACCAGGGCCTGCTCGAAGCGCAGGCGCTGTGGGGCCTCGGCGTCGAGCCGGTATGGGATGCCGGCGGCCGCGTGGTCGACGTCAGGCTGGTGCCGCGCGAGCAACTCAAGCGGGCGCGCGTGGACATCGTGCTCTCCGCCACCGGCCTGTACCGCGACCATTTCCCCAACGTCATGAAGCAGCTCGCCCGGGCGGCGCAGCTCGCCGCCGAAGCCGGGGTTGCCAATGCGGAGTCGGACAACCCGGTGGCGGCCAATGCCCGCGCGATCAGCGCCAGCCTTGTCAAGCAGGGCTGGTCCAAGGACGCCGCGCGCAAGGCCGGCCAGACCCGGATCTTCTCCGCCGCGTCGGGCAGGTACGGCACCGGTCTGGATGACGCGGCGCTGGCCACCGACACCTGGGCCAGCAAGGCCGAAGGCGACCGGAAGCTGGCCCAGCTCTATCTCTCGCGCATGCAATTCGCCTACGGCCCGGACGAGGCCGACTGGGGCAAGAGCGCGCAGGAACTTTCCGGCGGCAAGGCCGGGAAGGAGGCCAACCTCTACTCGGCGCACCTGAAAGGCACCGAAGGCGCGGTGCTCTCGCGCAGCTCCAACCTCTACGGCATGCTGACCACCGACGACCCTTTCCAGTACCTCGGCGGCATCGCGCTGGCCGTGCGCCATCTCGATGGCACGGCGCCCGAGCTTTACATCTCCAATTTGCGCGGCACGGGCAGCGGCAAGGTCGAAGGCGCCGCGCAGTTCCTCGCCAAGGAACTCGCCACGCGCAACTTCCACCCCGGCTACATCAAGGGCCTGATGGCCGAGGGCTATGCCGGCACGCTGGAAGTGCTCGACAGCATGAACAATTTCTCGGGCTGGACCATGGTCGCGCGCGAGATCGTGCGCGACGACCAGTGGCAGGAATTCGCCGACGTCTATGTGCGCGACAAGCATCGGCTCGGCCTCAGGCAGTGGTTCGAGCGCGAGAACCCCCACGCCCTGGCGCAGACCATCGAGCGCATGCTCGAAGCGGCGCGCCACGGCTACTGGCAGGCCGATCCCGCAACTCTGGAGGAACTCAAGCAGACCTACCGCGACCTGGCCCGACGCCACGAGGTGCGCAGCGACAACGCCAAGTTCGAGTCCTTCGTCGGCATGCAGGGCTTCGGCCTCGGCGCCGCTCAGTTGCCAAAAGCACCCGCGCCAACTCCTGCGACCCAGGGCGCCAGCGCCGCACCCAAGCCAACCGCGCCGCCGCAGATCACCGGCATGAAGCTGGAGCAAGTCCCGCCGCAGGTTATTCAAGCGCTGGGCGCCCTGCTGATCGCCGCCATCGCCCTGCTGGTGCTCTTTCCCCTTGCCGGCGCCTTGCGCCAGTGGCGAAAGGGAGCCAGCGCATGACTACCCTGGCCCCGGCAATCCTCAACCCCATCAAGGAAAAATCATGAACGAATCCTCAATCATCGAGCTGGTCATGTACCAGATCGGACAACTCTTCCTGCTGCCCGTGCTGCTGCTGGTCGCCGCGATGTTCGCCTACGCGCTGTATGCGCTGGGAGGTTTTGTGGTGCAGATGCTGCAGCGCCGCCGCCGTACGCCCGGCCAGTTCGGCGGCTTGCCTCTGCTGGCCTACGTGCAGGCGCGGCCCGCAGCCACCCTCGACGAACTCGACCTGCATGCCCACAAGCTGCTCGAACCGGCACGCCTGGCCAGCCGCATCGCCCCGATGCTGGGCCTGGTCGGCACCATGATCCCCATGGGCCCGGCGCTCAAGTCGCTCTCCGACGGCAACCTGGCCCAGGTCTCGGGCAACCTGACCGTGGCTTTCTCGGTGGTGATCCTGGCCCTGATCGCCGCCAGCATCACCTACTGGATTTCCAACGTGCGCCGCCGCTGGCTGGCCGAGGAGCTGCTCGAGATCCAGAACGTGCGCCAGGTTTCGGGAACCGCAGCATGAGTTTGAAGCTGCTGCACGAACCAGAGAACGACGACCCGATCCTCTCGGTGGTGAACATCATCGACATCTTCCTCGTCATCATCGCCGCCTTGCTGATCACCGTGGCGCAGAACCCGCTGCTCAACGCCTTCTCCCGCCAGGACGTGACCGTCATCACCGATCCGGGCAAGCCGAACATGGAAATGATGGTGAAGAAAGGCGAAAAGATCGAGCGCTACAAATCCAGCGGCGCGATCGGCCAGGGCGAGGGCGCCAAGGCCGGCGTCGCCTACCGCATGAAGGACGGTTCCATCGTCTATGTCCCGGAGGGCAAGGAGTAAGCCGCGCCGGCTGCAAGCTTTTGTCAGTGGCGCCTCGACGATCCGCGCCTGAACCCGCGCCGACTTTGCGCAGCGAGCGCGGGCGAGCCCTGTCGCACCATGAAAATCCAAAGTCAGGCTTTCGATTTTCGTGGCCTCGCGCGGCCCATGATCGGACGACTTTCCCGTGCCGGCGAGATCGGCACCCTGCTGTGCGAGCTTCCCGTCGTCGCCATCGTCGGCGCCCGGCGAACTTGAAAGACGACGCTCGCGCAACCCAGCGCCGTCCCGCCGGCGCCGACTTTCGCATGCAAGTGGGGCGGCTTGTCGGCCTTAACGGCCGTTGGCCTGAGTCATGGAATCGGGCAGCAATATGCCTCATTCCTGCCGTTCAGTCTTGTGAGGTCGGGAACGGCGGCATTCCAATCTGGGGAATGCGTACTCTCGACCCAAAGCGGCACGTCAGAATAATCGCAGCTTCGTCTGTTAAGGGCTCAAATGCAGCCGCACCAATCCTTCAACTTTTGATGCAAAAAGCGACACCATGTGCTGGTGAACCGCTAAACATTGGCGTATGTGGTTAGTAGTGTGGCGCATTCTGCATATAACCGTCTGGGCCGAATTTCTATACTCCTTACATGCACTTCCGAGGTGCCTACCGCATGTTTAACCAGTTTAAGGAGTATGCAATGTCCAAACAAGTCGCCCTTATTACCGGTGGTGCCACCGGCATCGGTAAAGCCGTCGCCCTCAAGCTTGTCGCCCAAGGTGTTAACGTCATTATGAGCGGCCGCCGCGCTGAAGTCGGCAGGGCTGCTGTGGCCGAGGTTTCAACCGCATCCCGTGACGGCGCCCAAGTTCGCTTCGTGCAGAACGATGTATCCGATGAAGCCGCAGTCAAGGCAATGATTGAAGGCATCGTGGCTGAGTTCGGCCGCCTCGACATGGCCGTCAACAATGCCGGGCTGTCCAACGAGACAGGGACGCTTGTGCAATCGAGCAGCGACAACTATCGTGCGATGGTCGAGACAAACATCATGGGCGTCTACTACAGCATGAAGCATGAACTCACTCAAATGGAGAAGCAGGGCAAGGGCGCCATCGTTAATCTGGCCTCCATCGCAGGCCTGAATGGTATCGCTTGGGCCGGGCCGTACGGTTCCACGAAGCACGCTGTCGTAGGTCTGACCAAGTCGTCCGCGCTTGACCACGCAACCCAAGGCATCCGTGTCAATGCTGTGGCGCCTGGAGCTATCAGAACAGACATCATCGCCGCCCAACTAGAAGGTGGGGACCCGAACTACAACGAGGCCAGCATTGCGGCGATGCACCCGATGAACCGTCTGGGCAGACCCGAAGAAGTGGCGAATGCTATTTGCTGGCTTCTTTCCGACGAAGCCAGCTTCGTCACCGGACACGTGCTCAACGTGGACGGCGGCTTCCAGGCGAAATAAACGCAATGAGTAGTTCCGTTCCAGACAAGATGAAGGTGTCCAGCACGCTATGGGAGGGCATCAAGCGGGTTGGGCTCGACCGTGCGGAGGTAGTCCGCCGTGCGGCACTGCCGCTCAATGTACTAAAGGACGACACGCCGATTTCCACGGCTCAGTTCTTCGCCCTATGGCGAGCCATCGAGGCAGTCAGTCAAGACGCTACTATCGGACTGCGCATCGCATTATGTCTGGACGGGGCGGTCATGCCCCTGGCTTTCGTCGCCGCCCAGCATGCTAGGGACTTCCGTGACGCGCTGAATCGGGTAGCGCGGTTCAAGCGCTTGTGTGCTCCCGAGGATGTTGTACTCACGGAGGATGGTGACCGTGGCGACATTGTCGTCCACTGGCCGCATGCCGGCTCTGGTTCCATTCCGTATTCCTTGGTCGACGCCACGATGGTGTCGTTCCTGGAGCTAGGTCGCCGAGGAACGTCGGAACGGCTGGTGCCAATTGCACTGGAACTGGCCCGCCCTGCGGCATCAAGGTCTGCGCTCGAACGGCATTTCGGCTGCCAGGTTAGGTTTGACGCCACGGAAGACCTCATCAGATTCCGGCGGGATGACCTCGACAAGCGGTTCGCTACCTACAACAAGGAATTGCTGGAGGTTCTCGCCCCGGAACTGGACCGGCGGCTTGAACAGCATATGGTGTCGGAGTCTGTTGCTGAGCAGACCCGCTGGGTGCTTCGCCGACGGCTGACGGCAGGACGGCCTGACATCCGTTCGGTCGCAGCAGAACTGGCCATGAGCGAGCGCTCCCTTCAGCGGCGCCTGACGGATGAGGGTGTCAGTTTCCAGACGCTGATGAGCGATACAAGACATCAGTTGGCGCTTGAGCATTTGGCCGACGCATCGTTGACGCTCATCGAGGTTGCCTACTTGCTTGGCTACGAAGACCAAAACTCGTTTTTCCGAGCCTTCAGGCAATGGGAAGGGCAAACGCCATCAGCGTGGCGGGCCACTAACACAGAGCCTTGTCTGGCAAACGTGCAGGGGCCGCGATGAACGTGCTGTTGTTTGGAGCGTCGGGAATGCTGGGAGGCGGCGTTCTGCGCGAGTGCCTTCTCACGCCTGACGTTGAACGTGTGGTGTCTATTGGTCGCTCGGCCCTACCCAATAGCGATGCAAAACTCGTCCAGAGGGTGCGGCCTAATTTTGCAGTAGACGCCTCAGAAATATCAGATGATGACCTGCGTAACGTGGATGCCTGCTTTTTCTGCCTAGGGGTATCTGCGTCGGGTATGTCCGAGGAGAAATACACGGCGCTGACATTTGGTCTCACGATGGCGGCGGCTGAGCGCCTGGCTAGACTCAGCCCGCAGGCGACGTTCGTGTATGTATCGGGCGCTGGTGCTGATAGTAGCGAACAAGGTTCAAGCATGTGGGCCCGAGTTCGGGGCAAGACGGAGAATGCGCTGCTACGCTTATCTTTCAAGCGTGTGCATGTCCTGCGTCCCGCAATAATTCAGCCGCTGAACAATGCGGTCTCCAAGACTGACTCCTATCGTATCCTCTACAAGGCCTTGGGCCCCTTGCTCACCATTGGCCGGAAGCTGTTCCCGTCACGAATTCTGAGCACTGAGGTCATCGGGCAAGCTATGCTCCAAATTGCGCGCAGTGGTGCGCCAGTATCTGTATTGAACGCTGCTGCCATTTATGATGTTTCACTTTCAAATGGCAAAAGTGGCCTACAGAGATGACGCAAAGCTGTCGGCGCAGCGGCTTCCCAACGACTTAATTTGGGGAGTTAGCGGTCGTTTCGGCGAGTGATTCCTGAGTCTGCTTCTGGCCGGTAGTGTGAGTCAGACTTGGAGGCGGCCCTTCCTGGCTACCTTCAAAGAACGCATGACATGATAATGAGCGACTTTGCAACGAGCCGCTTTTATCATGGAACCACGTATCGAAGGAAAGTTGAAGAACTGGAATGAGGACAAGGGGTTCGGATTCATCACCCCACTGAATGGTGGCCAAGATGTTTTCGTCCACATCTCAAGCTATCCCCGTCGTGGTGGAAAACCCGTGGTGGGCGAAGCACTTTCCTTCGAAGTAACCTTGAATGCGGACCAGAAGAGAAAGGCGGTGAATGTTCAGCGTCTTGGGCGAGTGCAGGGAAAATCTGCGTCGCCACGCCAGCCAAATTCGTCAGGGCGTCGAGGCGGTTCGTTTCTGGGGACGGTGACCAGCTTCGCTTTGATTGGTGTGCTCATCTTTTCAGGGTACCAGGCACTGATGCCCCGACTCAAAGGGACCACTTCACCAGCCACAATTACTGCTCCTGTCACTGCGGCAGAAATGCCCGGAAAGTATTTTTGCGACGGCCGACGCTATTGCTCCCAGATGACGTCGTGCGAGGAAGCCTCTTACTTTCTACGGCACTGCCCAGGAACAGAGATGGATGGTAACGGAGATGGAGTGCCTTGCGAGTCGCAGTGGTGCTCTAGCCCGTTTCCCAAGTAGGCAGCTAAGAAGCCACTCCCCCCAGACTTGTCTCTGATGGTAGTCTCAGCCTGATACCTGCCATTCGAACACCCTTGACCGTATGACCGGATTGGCCGAATAACCGCCGTGTCGCCAGCGCCAACTTTCAGTATTGAACAGTACGGCCGTTGTGGCCGAACACCCGCCAAGCCCACCTCTTCCCCGCCGTCCCACCATCCGCAGCGGCGAGGAGAGCGTACTTTGCTCGACCGCCCTGCTGCGCAGTTGCTTCATCAGCGCCGACTTTCCCGGCTTGACCGGACCGCCCGACCAGCGTAATCGACTGCGACCGCTCGGGTCCTGCGCGCCGACCGGACGCTGGCGGCGTCTGTAGCGAGGGCCTCCTCGACCGCTGAATACCCGCCACGTCACGAAAGTTGGCGCTGGCAACACGGCGCTTCCCGCACCGCAAACCGCCCGATTCGACGATCCGATCGGGACTGATAGCCCATGCCTATTCGATCGATTTCAACAATCAATTAGACGATGGCGATTGCGATAATTAATATTCACTCCATCGCAGCAAATCATTTCAACCACCCAAGGAGCCACACCATGAACGCATCCCTGATCAACACCGAAATCCTTCCCTTCAAGGCCACCGCCTTCCACAACGGCAAGTTCGTTCCCGTCACCCAGGACGACCTCAAGGGCAAGTGGTCGGTGGTGTTCTTCTACCCGGCCGACTTCACCTTCGTCTGCCCGACCGAACTCGGCGACCTCGCCGACCACTACGCCACCTTCAAGTCGCTCGGCGTCGAGATCTACGCCGTATCGACCGATACCCACTTCACGCACAAGGCCTGGCACGACACCTCCGAGACCATCGGCAAGATCAAGTACCCGATGATCGGCGATCCGACCGGCGCCATCACCCGCAACTTCGGCGTGATGATCGAGGAAGCCGGCCTGGCCGAGCGCGGCACCTTCGTCATGGACCCGGCGGGCAAGATCCAGATCATCGAGATCAACGCCGGCGGCATTGGCCGCGACGCGACCGAACTGCTGCGCAAGCTGCAGGCCGCCCAGTACGTGGCCAGCCACCCGGGCGAAGTCTGCCCCGCCAAGTGGAAGGAAGGCGAAGCCACCCTGGCGCCGTCGCTCGACTTGGTCGGGAAAATCTAACAACAAGCCCCAACCCCAAACTTCCCGCCCCGGCCACACATACCCCCCGCCGGGGCCGGGATTGCAGCGTAAAGGCCGCCTCACGACGGCTGTCTTTGCCGTGCAATCCACATCGGAGAACGACATGCTCGAAACCGCCATCAAGACGCAACTTGCCGCCTACCTCGAAAAGCTCCAGACCCCGATCGAACTCGTCGCCTCGCTCGACGCCAGCGATGCCGCGCGCCAGATGCGCGAACTGCTGGCCGAGATCGCCGCGCTCTCGCCCAAGGTCAGCGTGCGCGAGGATGGCAAGGACGCGCGCAAGCCTTCGTTCTCCGTCGGCCGCACCGGCGAGCCTGCGCGCATCCGCTTCGCCGGCATCCCGATGGGCCACGAATTCACCTCGCTGGTGCTGGCCCTGTTGCAGACCGGCGGCCACCCGCCCAAGGTCGACGCGGCCGTGATCGAGCAGATCAAGTCGCTTGGTGGTAACGGCACCGGTTCGTTCCGCTTCGAGACCTACATCTCGCTCTCGTGCCACAACTGCCCGGACGTGGTCCAGGCGCTCAACCTGATGGCCGTGCTGAACCCCGGCGTCGAGAGCGTGATGATCGACGGCGCGCTGTTCCAGGACGAGGTCAACACACGCCAGATCATGGCGGTGCCGACCGTCCTGCTGAACGGCGAAAACTTCGGCCAGGGCCGCATGACCATCGAGGAAATCCTGGCCAAGGTCGACACCGGCGCCTCTGAACGCGATGCCGACAAGCTGAATGCAAAAGACGCCTACGACGTGCTCGTCGTCGGCGGCGGCCCGGCCGGTTCGGCGGCGGCGATCTACGCCGCGCGCAAGGGCATCCGCACCGGCGTGGTGGCCGAGCGCTTCGGCGGCCAGGTGCTCGACACGCTGGGCATCGAGAACTTCATTTCCGTGCAACGCACCGAAGGCCCCAAGCTCGCCATGGCGCTGGAGCAGCACGTCAAGGAATACGAGGTCGACATCATGAATCTGCAGCGCGCCGAGGCCCTGATTCCGGCCGGCGCGGACGGCCTGGCCCAGGTCAGGCTGGCGAATGGAGCGACGCTCAAGGCGAAGAGCGTGATCCTCGCCACCGGCGCGCGCTGGCGCGAAATGAACGTGCCCGGCGAAAAGGAATACAAGGCCAAGGGCGTCTGCTTCTGCCCGCACTGCGACGGCCCGCTGTTCAAGGGCAAGCGCGTCGCGGTGATCGGCGGCGGCAACTCGGGCGTCGAGGCGGCGATCGACCTGGCCGGCATCGTCGCCCACGTCACGCTGCTCGAATTCGACAGCAAGCTGCGCGCCGACGCCGTATTGCAGGCCAAGCTCGGCAGCCTGCCCAACGTCACGATCATCACCGGCGCCCAAACCACCGAAGTCACCGGCGACGGCGACAAGGTCAATGGCATCGCCTACCGGGACCGCGACAGCGGCGAGGTCAAGCGCGTCGAACTCGAAGGTATCTTCGTCCAGATCGGCCTCTTGCCCAACACCGACTGGCTGAAGGGCACGCTCAATCTTTCGCCGCGCGGCGAGATCGAGGTCGATGCACGCGGCCAGACCTCGCTGCTCGGCGTGTTCGCCGCCGGCGACGCGACGACCTCGCCCTACAAGCAGATCATCATCGCCATGGGTGATGGCGCCAAAGCCAGCCTGAGCGCCTTCGACCACCTGATCCGCAGTCCGGCGGCGGCGGTGCCCACCGCTACGGCAAAGCTTGATCTGGCTCAGACTGCGTAAGCAACGACAGGGTATTCTGACAGCCTTATCCGTTCGACATTTCACCGCAAAGGAGCTTCCACCATGAAAACGAAAAAGCCCGCCAAGATCACAAAAGTCGCCAAGCTCGACATCGGCATTTCCGACACCGATCGCGCCGCCATTGCGCAAGGCCTGTCAGGCCTGCTGGCCGACAGCTACACGCTCTACCTGATGACGCACAACTTCCATTGGAACGTCACCGGGCCGATGTTCAACACCCTGCACATCATGTTCATGGGCCAGTACACCGAGCAGTGGACCGCGCTCGACCTGATCGCCGAACGCATCCGCGCCCTGGGCCATCCGGCGCCCGGCACCTACAAGGAATTCGTCAAGCTGGCGACCATCAAGGAAGTCGAGGGCCAGCCGAAAGCCCTGGAGATGGTGCGCCACCTCGTCGCCGCGCAGGAAGCCACGGCACGCACCGCGCGCAAGCTGTTCCCGCTGGTCGAAAAAGCCAACGACCAGCCCAGCGCCGATTTGCTGACGCAACGCATCGAAGTGCACGAGAAAACGGCCTGGATGCTGCGCAGCTTGCTCGAAGAGTAGTCGCCTCACCAATCATGAGCCGCAAGGAGAACAAACCATGAGCAACGAAAGCAAATGTCCCTTCGTCGCACAACACGGCGCCCGCACCGCCGACAGCATGCAGTCGAATCGCGACTGGTGGCCGAAGCAGCTGAACCTCAATATCCTGCACCAGCACTCCTCCAAATCCAACCCGCTGGGCGAGGACTTCAATTACGCCGAGGAGTTCAAGAAGCTCGACCTGGCTGCGGTGAAGAAGGACCTGACCGCGCTGATGACCGATACGCAGGACTGGTGGCCGGCCGACTGGGGTCACTATGGCGGCCTGTTCATCCGCATGGCCTGGCATAGCGCCGGTACCTACCGCATCTCCGACGGGCGCGGCGGCGCCGGCCACGGCAACCAGCGTTTCGCACCTGTCAATAGCTGGCCCGACAACGTCAACCTCGACAAGGCGCGCCGCCTGCTGTGGCCAATCAAGCAGAAGTACGGCAACAGGATTTCCTGGGCCGACCTGCTGATCCTGGCCGGCAACGTCGCGCTGGAATCGATGGGCTTCAAGACCTTCGGCTTCGCCGGCGGGCGCGAGGACATCTGGGAACCGGAAGAGAACGTCTACTGGGGCGGCGAGGCCGAGTGGCTGGGCGACGCTCGACACAAAAGCGGCTACAGCGGCGAGCGCGAGCTCGAAAACCCGCTGGCCGCCGTGCAGATGGGCCTGATCTACGTGAACCCCGAAGGCCCGAACGGCGTCCCGGATGCGGTCGCCTCCGGTCGCGACGTGCGCGAGACCTTCCGCCGCATGGCCATGAACGACGAAGAAACCGTCGCGCTGGTCGCCGGCGGCCACACTTTCGGCAAGTGCCACGGCGCGGGCGACCCGAAGCTGGTCGGGCCCGAACCCGAAGCGGCTCCGTTGGAACAGATGGGCCTGGGCTGGAAGAACGCCTTCGGCACCGGCCGCGGCGGCGACACCACCAGCAGCGGCATCGAAGGCGCGTGGACCCCGAACCCCACCCAATGGCATAGCGAGGCTAGCAGCTACTTCGACATGCTGTTCGGCTACGACTGGAATCTGGTGAAGAGTCCTTCCGGCGCCTGGCAGTGGGTGCCGGTGAATCCGGCCGAGAAGGACCTTGCGCCGGCGGCGCACGATGCGTCGAAGAAGGTCACCACCATCATGACCACGGCCGACCTCTCGCTGCGCATGGATGCGGCCTACGCGCCGATTTCGCGGCGCTTTCACCAGCATCCGGAGCAGTTCGCCGATGCCTTCGCCCGCGCCTGGTTCAAGTTGACCCACCGCGACCTGGGGCCCCGCTCGCGCTATCTCGGCCCGGAGGTTCCCGCCGAAGAGCTGATCTGGCAGGACCCGGTGCCCGCCGCCGACCACCCGCTGATCGATGCCAGGGACATCGCCGACCTGAAGGTGAAGATTCTCGCCACGGGCCTGTCGGTCCCCGAACTGGTGTCTACCGCCTGGGCCTCGGCCTCCACTTTCCGCGGCTCCGACAAACGCGGTGGCGCCAACGGCGCGCGTATTTGCCTCGCGCCGCAGAAGGACTGGGAAGCCAACCAACCGGCGCAACTGGCCAAGGTGCTGTCCGCCCTCGAAGGCGTCCGGAAGGCCTTCAATGGCGGAAGCAAGAAGGTCTCTCTGGCCGACCTGATCGTGCTGGGCGGCTGCGCCGCCGTCGAGCAGGCCGCCAAGGCCGCCGGCCATGCCGTCGCGGTGCCTTTCACGCCCGGCCGTACCGACGCGTCGCAGGCGCAGACCGACGTCGAGTCCTTCGCGGTGCTCGAACCCGTCGCCGACGGCTTCCGCAACTACATCAAGGTGACTGGCGTGCCGGCCGAGGAGCGGCTGCTCGACAAGGCGCAACTCCTGACGCTGACCGCGCCGGAAATGACGGCGCTGATCGGTGGCTTGCGCGCGCTCAACGCCAACGTCGGCCAGTCCACCCACGGCGTCTTCACCAAGAAGCCCGGCACCTTGAGCAACGACTTCTTCGTGAACCTGCTCGACATGGGCACGGTGTGGGTGCCGACCTCCGAGGCCAAGGACGTGTTCGAAGGCCGCGATCGCGCCACCGGCAAGCCAAAGTGGACGGCGACGCGCGTCGATCTCGTGTTCGGCTCGAACTCGCAGCTGCGGGCTCTGGCCGAGGTCTATGCGCAGGCGGATGCGAAGGACAAGTTCGTGCGTGACTTCGTGGCGGCCTGGAACAAGGTGATGAACCTCGATCGCTTCGACGTGAAGTGAAGGCAGGCGGGCGGCGCGCGCTTCATGCGCCGTCCCGCCGTCTGTTCCCGCCATGAGTGACGGATGCAGCGCCCCTGCAACAGGGGCGCCCCGGCGTCGCGAGTTGATGCGCTTACTTGCTGAACGGCGTCGGACGCGGCGTCTTGTCCGAGGACGGCGGCAGGATCGGCAGCGCGAAGTTCGGTTGGTCGCCGGTAAGACTCTTCAGGAAGGCGACGATCTTCGCATTTTCGTCCTTGCTGTACTTCTTGCCCAGTTGCAGGCGACCCATGACATCGACGGCTTCGGTCAGGGTGTTGGCGGCGCCGTCGTGAAAGTAGGGATAGGTCATTTCCACATTGCGCAGCGTCGGCACCTTGAAGTTGAGGCGGTCGGCATCCTTGCCTGTTACCGCGCTGCGGCCTTCAGCCGGGCTGTTGGCCTTGTAGGCGGCAACCACGCCCATCTTCTGGAACGAAGCACCGCCCACCGCCGGACCATTGTGGCAGGCCACGCAACCGGTTTCCTTGAACAGTTTGTAGCCGGCCTGCTCATCGGCCGTGATGGCGTCCTTCTTGCCCAGCAGCCACTGGTCGAAGCGTGAGTTCGGCGTGACCAGGGTCTTCTCGAACTCGGCGATGGCCAGCGTCACTTCCTCGATCGTGATCTTGTCCTTGCCGAAGACCTGTTTGAATTCGCGCACATAGGCGGGAATCGATTCCAGCACGCCCAGCGCCAGAGTGTGGGTGAAGGCCATCTCGCCGGGATTGGCGATCGGGCCGCCGGCCTGCGCCTTGAGGTCAGCCGCGCGGCCGTCCCAGAACTGGGCCACGTTGAGGCTGGAATTCAGCACCGTTGGTGCGTTGATCGGCCCCTGCTGCCACTTGTCGCCGATCGACGTCGGAATGTTATCGGTGCCGCCCATCGACAGGTTGTGGCAGGAATTGCAGGAAATGAAACCGGACTTCGATAGTCGCGGATCGAAGTAGAGTTTCTTGCCCAGTTCGACCATGCCGAGGTTGATCTGCGAAGCCGGCGTGATCGGCTGGATCGGCTCTTTGGACTGGGCGAAGCCGACGCTGGCGGAGAAACCGAGTGCGATGATCGAGGCGGCGATGAAGCTTGTTTTCATGGTGAGACTCCTGATGATGAACAAAAATAGTTGGACGTCTGTTGGAGTGCAGAATATCCATACTAAAATCAGGGGTGTTGACGTAAGTCAATGATTTTTAATTAGTTTTTAGCTATAAAGAACATAGCTCCCACCTATAGGTATAGATATGAAATTTTCCGCATTGCGCTATCTGGTGGCCTTCGCCGACGAAGGCTCTTTCAGTCGGGCGGCCGAGCGCTGCCAAGTCAGCCAGCCGACCCTGAGCGTCGCCCTACAGAATTTCGAGGCCGAGTTGGGCGTCACCCTGATCGAGCGGGGCAAGAGTCACGTCGCGCTGACCGACATCGGCTGGCAGGTGGTTGCCCAGGTGCGCAGGACCCTCGACGAAGCCCGGCGAATAGAGCTTGTCGCACAAACCGGCAAGGACCCTCTGGGCGGCGATTTCCGGCTGGGCGTGATTCACACGATCGGGCCCTACCTGCTGCCCGACTTCATCGGCGCGATGCAGCAGATTTCGCCGACGACCCGCCTCTACATCGAGGAAAGCATGACCGCGCTGCTGACCGACAACCTCAAGTACGGTAGCGTGGACGCTGCGATCATCGCCCTGCCCTTCGACGTCAAGGGCCTGAAAGTACAGCCGCTATATGACGAACCCTTCGAGGTCATCGTACCCAGGGGTCATCCCTGGGCGAAACGCAAGAAGATCGCCAGGCACGAAGTTCGCGGCGAGAACGTCCTGGTACTCAAGGCCGGCAACTGTTTTCGCGAATGGGGTATCCACTTAGCTCCACTAAGCGGTTTTCCTTGCTTTTTTGCTCTTGA
>NZ_JASJPC010000011.1:0-20226 GCF_031426875.1 Sulfuritalea sp. | reverse complement strand
CCATATTCAACCGTTGGCCGCATGACCGAGGCGACAACTACCTTGACGCGCGCCGGAAGCTCACGATTCCCAATCCCGACGATAAAACCCGCTCCCGCTGGCCGATTCATCCGCTGTGGGGCTATCTGTCCTCCATCGATTGGGAAACCAATGGCGGGCCGCTGACGCGCCGTTTTACCAAAGCGCGGGCCCCTGGTGACGACAAGCTCTTTTCGATGGCCCTGAGCGTCCTGGTGTCGTTTATGGCACGGGAGGGTATCGAAGACTCGCTGGAAGGCTACAAAGCGCTTATGACGGCTCTCTATGCCCATCACAGTGCCATAGCAAAGCACCTGGGCCTGAGCTTCGATGAATACCTCGATCAGAAGCTGGCAATCAAAGGGCGGCTGTTTAATACCCTGCGCAACGATCAGCGCGGGTTGGACGGTCTCGATGAAGACATCAGCGCCCGGAATGCGGAAGCCTATCGCAAGGCTCGGGACGGTTCCTGAAATGGACGATTCCGGCCTGCCCCTGCCTGCCGTGCGTTGCCTGTCCAAGGAAGAGGCTTCGGCCTATCTCGGGATCGGGGTGACGCTGCTCAGCGAGTTGGATATTCCTTTCGTCAAGCTCGGCCGCCGTTGCGTCTATGACCGGCTTGACTTGGATGCCTGGCTCGATGAGTATAAGCAGCGAGGGTGGGCCAGAAAGGAGAAATCCCTATGGCTCAAGAAGCAGGAATCTACCGGCGCAAGGATTCACGATTCTGGTGGATTGATACAACCCTCTCTAACGGTCAGCGCGTATGCCGAAGCTCTAAAACCGAAGATCGCCAGCAAGCCGAAGCCTATGTAGCAAAACTCAGGCACGAGGCGTTTCAGCAGGCGTATCTCGGGGTAAAGCCGGCGCGGACGTGGCAGGAGGCCGTGGTGCGGTATCTGGCAATCAAGGTGAATCTTCGCAGCATCGAGGATGTTCGGCGGATTTGTCGCATGCTCGACCCCTACCTGGGGAGTCTTACCCTGGATCAGATCAACGGCGACGTGATTTGGTCCATCGTCCAGGGGGAGTTGGAGAAGGGCAATAAACCGGCAACGGTGAATCGCTACCTCGCCACCGTGCGGAGCCTGTTGCGTATGGCTCGGGACGAATGGCAGTGGATCGACACCTTCCCGAAAGTCCGACTGTTGGGCGGCGAAGTGGAGCGGGATCGGTGGCTGACCCGCGAGGAGTCGGAAACGTTCTTAATGGCGTGTCCTGACCACCTGGCGGCGCTGGTGCGGTTTGCATTGGCGACCGGCTGCCGTGCCAGGGAAATTACCGGCCTGGAGTGGGAACGGGTGGATTTGGACAGGCATACGGCCTGGTTGAATCAAACCAAGAATGGAACGCCGCGAGGCGTACCGTTGAACAAGGATGCGATGGACGTCTTGAAGGCGCAGCAGGGGAAGCACAAGCAGTACTGCTTTACCTTCAATGACAAGCCGATCCGTTGGCAGATCAGCGACAAGATTTGGCGACGGGCGGTCAAGGAAGCGGGCTTTACGGATTTGCGCTTTCATGACCTGCGGCATACCTGGGCTTCTTGGCATCGGCAGGCGGGAACGTCCTGCGACGAGCTGAAAGACCTGGGCGGCTGGAAGTCGCGTCAGATGGTGGATCGCTATGCAAAGTTTGCGACCGAGCATTTGACGGTAGCGGCGGCGCGGATCGAAAGCCACCCTGTAGGGACCGGCGGGGACAGTGGCGGGAACGTAGTCCAGCTCCCTACGTTTTCTCTACGGTCTGCCAGAAAAAAAACGGCCCCCATCGCTGGAGGCCGCTTAAAGACTGGTGGGTTGTGAGTGGCTCGAACACTCGACCTACGGATTAAGAGTCCGCTGCTCTACCAACTGAGCTAACAACCCGAATTGCAAATTATATATTACGGTGGTGGGTCGGGCGAGATTCGAACTCGCGACCAACGGATTAAAAGTCCGCTGCTCTACCGACTGAGCTACCGACCCAGCCTAGAAGGGCGCGAATCGTACAGACCTTCCCCAGCGCTGTCAAACCCGATCGCAATTCAGCTCAATTAAAAGAAATTGCGCCGAAACCGGCAAAAAAAAACGCAACCCGAATGGGATTGCGCTTAATCCACTCCATAGGAGGAGGGAGGAGGAGACAGGGTCCAACACGAACTGCCACTAGATATACCTTGCGTCAGTCGGTGTCAGGTTGGATAAATTCTTGCATAGGTTTTGCTGCAATGCAAGGTTTTTTGTGCATTGCGCAACGGGTTGTCAGATTGCGCATTTGTTTGGGCCTGTCGCTATTTATTTTATTGATTTATAACAAAATTATAGATGGCGCCAAACCGGGGGCAAGCGACGACCCGACAGTCCGACGCCCCCGCGGCCAGGCGTCAAATGCTGCAACGCGACAGTTGCGCCTGGATACGACGGCTAGAATGCCGGCCGTGACCACTGGGAGGGACGGCAATGGAATGCACGGTACGCTGGCATGAGGGGATGAGTTTTGTTGCCGAGACCGGCAGCGGACATCTGGTATGCATGGACGGGGCGCCCGACGCGGGCGGGCGCAACCTGGCGCCGCGGCCGATGGAACTGCTGCTGGCCGGCACCGGAGGCTGTACCGCCTTCGATATCGTCCTGATCCTGAAGCGCGGCCGCCATGAGGTCAGCGGCTGCGAAGTGAAACTTCAGGCCGAGCGTGCCGAGACGGACCCCAAGGTTTTCACGGAGATCAACATGCACTTCGTGGTGACCGGAAACAAGCTCAAGCGCGAGATCGTCGAACGCGCCGTCAAGCTATCCGCGGAAAAATACTGCTCGGCGTCGATCATGCTGGGCAAGACGGCATCGATCACTCACAGCTTCGAGGTGGTCGAGTCAGGCGATGTATGAAAGCCTGGTCATCAGCTTCGACGAAAGCCTCATCGCCCACCTGACGGGGAGCGGAAGATCCCGGGCGCCGTAATGACTCGCCGTTTCGGCATGGCGCATCTCGTCGGCTTTCATCTGTTCCAGCACCTCCCATGACTTGCGATCCTGCGCCGGCAGGCTTGTCATGTGGCTTTCCAAGTGCCCTTCCACCTGGCGTTCGGTTTCGGCCAGAAAACCCAGGCTCCAAGCATCGCCGCATTTCCCCGCGAACGCCCCGATCGCCAGCGAGCCGGCATACCACAGCGGATTGAGCAGGCTCTTGCGCCCGCCGAGTTCGGCGATGCGCCGCTCCGTCCAGTTCAGGTGCTCGGTTTCCTCCCAGGCCGCCGTCTCCAGCTCGCGCTTCACCGCCGGGTCGCGCGAGCTCAGCGCCTGCCCCTGGTACAGGGCCTGGGCGCAGATTTCGCCGCAGTGGTTGACCCGCATCAGCGCGGCGACATGGCGTTTCTCGGCCTCGCTCAACTCGCCTTCCGGCAGGTCCGCCCCCGGCATCGGTCGCCGGGTCGGGGCCGCGGCGAAGACGGCGCGCAGCGCCTTGTCGAATTCCGGAATGAGTGCGTCGATCAAGGAGGACTCCCTGAAGTCAGAGTGAATTGGGATGCTTGCCCAGACGCAAGGCGTTGCGCCCTTCGTCCGCGGTGTAGATGGCGATCCCGCCCGGGCAAAAGAAGTCCCGGCTCAATGCCGCGTGGTGCCGATTGACGGGTTTATTCTCGATGGGTCGCCACTGGACCCGCGAAGCCTGCGATCGGTTCCAGCTATTGTCGCTGCGTCCCGTCGCATAGAGTTTCCAGCTGCGATCCTTGCAATTGATGCCTTCGAAGCTGACATTGGTGGCGCCGCCTGAGGCTTTGACCACCAGCACGTAGCGCACCACACCGTCGGCGCCAACGGCCAGCGTACTGGCGTCGATGAAAAACTTGTTGGTCGCCGCGGAACTGACGTAGAACTCCGCCAGATCCGCCTGATTCGGAAAGGCGGGAAGGTCGACTTCCTTCTGCTCCTGCCAAGGCTTCTCGTCCTCGTCGTCGTAGTAATTTTCCTTGTCGGAACGCGGGAAAGAACCGAACTGAGCCGCCGCACTGCCCGCCAGCACCGCCAGGAACAAGGCGGCCCAGCGCTTCATTTCGCCTGGTCCACGGTATCCGTTTCCCAGCGCGGCGTGCGCTCTTCGGGATGCACGAACAGCAGGCGCGCCAACTCCATCAGGGCCGCCTCATAAACGCTGCGTTTGAATTCAATCACGCTGCCCAGGGGAATCCAGTAGCTGTTCCAGCGCCAGGCGTCGAATTCCGGGTGTTCGCTGGCGCGCAGGCAGACGTCGCTGTCGCGGCCGACCAGACGCAGCAGAAACCAGATTTGTTTCTGCCCACGGTAAGTGCTGCGCCATTCGCGGCGAATCCAGTGCTTCGGCACCTCATAGCGCAACCAGTCGCGCGTGCGACCGATGATCCGCACATGTTCGGGTTTGAGGCCGGTTTCCTCCTCCAGTTCGCGCAGCATCGCCTGCTCGGGCGTTTCGCCCTTCTTGATGCCCCCTTGCGGGAACTGCCAGGAATGTTCGCGGATCCGTTTGCCCCAAAACACCTCGTTGCGACTGTTGACCAGAACGATGCCGACGTTCGGGCGAAAGCCTTCACGATCGAGCATGATGCATATTCCAATGATTGATTGGGGTCCATTCTTTCACAATCCCGCGTCGCTGGAAAGCCGCGCGCGTCGCATCTGCAAGTTGGCGGCCGCGGGTAAAATGACTGTTTCCCGCCTTTCAGCCTACAGCCATGCGCGCCAGCCAGTTTTTCATCGCCACCCTCAAGGAAGCTCCCTCCGACGCCGAAATCGTCAGCCATCAGTTGATGCTGCGCGCCGGCCTGATCCGCCGCCTCGCCGGCGGCATCTACACCTGGCTGCCGATGGGCCTGCGCGTGCTGCGCAAGGTCGAGAACATCGTGCGCCAGGAGATGGACAGGGCCGGCGCCATCGAACTGCTCATGCCGGCCGTGCAACCTTTCGAATTGTGGGAGGAATCCGGGCGTGGCCCGAAATACGGCCCGGAACTGCTGCGCTTCAAGGACCGCCACCAGCGCGATTTCGTGATCGGGCCGACGCACGAGGAGGTCATCACCGACGTGGTGCGTCGCGAAATCAGGAGCTATCGCCAGTTGCCGCGCCATTTCTACCAGATCCAGACCAAGTTTCGCGACGAGATCCGGCCGCGCTTCGGCGTCATGCGCGGACGCGAGTTCCTCATGAAGGACGGCTACTCCTTCCACGCCTCCTACGCCGATCTGGAACGCGAATACCGCAACATGTACGAGACCTACAGCCGTATTTTCATCCGCCTCGGGCTGAAGTTCCGCGCCGTGGCCGCGGACACCGGCGCCATCGGCGGCACCGGCTCGCACGAGTTCCATGTGCTGGCGGACTCGGGCGAGGATGCGATCGCCTTCTGCCCCGCATCCGACTACGCGGCGAACGTGGAACTGGCGGAAGCGGTCGCGCCGACGAAAGTTGGTGCTGGCGATACGGTAAAACTCGCGGCGCCCATGGAAAAGAAGGCCACGCCGGGCAAGACCAAGTGCGAGGACGTCGCAGCCTTCCTCGGCCTGCCGCTGACGCAGACGGTCAAGGCCATCGCCGTGATGGCGGAAAAGGACGGCGGCAGCGAATTCGTCCTGTTGCTGCTGCGCGGCGACCACGACCTGAACGAAATCAAGGCGCAGAAAGTGGTCGGCGAATTCCGCTTCGCCCGCGACGAGGAAATCGTCGAAGCGCTCGGCTGCAAGGCCGGCTATATCGGCGCCGTGGGATTCAACGGCCGGGTCGTGGCCGACCGCAGCGTCGCGGCGATGAGCGACTGCGTGTGCGGCGCCAACGAAGAGGGCTACCACCTCACCGGCGTCAATTTCGGCCGCGACCTGCCGCAACCGGAAACCGTGGCCGACATCCGCAATGTGGTCGAGGGCGACCCCTCGCCGGACGGCAAGGGCGCGCTCGAACTGTGCCGCGGTATCGAAGTCGGCCACATCTTCCAGTTGCGCACCAAGTATGCCGAAGCGCTGAAATGCACTTTCCTCGACGAGCAGGGCAAGGACCATGTCATGGAAATGGGCTGCTACGGCATCGGCGTCTCGCGCATCGTCGGCGCCGCCATCGAGCAGGGCCACGACGAGCGCGGCATCATTTTTCCGGCTGGCATTGCACCCTTCGCCGTGGCCGTGGTGCCGATGAACTACGCCAAGTCGGAAACCGTCCGCGCTGCCGCCGGCGCTCTCCACGCCGAACTGCTGGCCGCCGGCATCGACGCGATACTGGATGACCGCGACGAGCGGCCCGGCTCGATGTTCGCCGACTGGGAACTGATCGGCATACCGCATCGCGTGGTGGTCGGCGAGCGCGGCCTCAAGGAAGGCAAGCTCGAATACAAGGGCCGCACGGACGCCGAGGCGACCATGGTTGCCGCCAGCGACATGACGGCCTTCCTCAAACAAAAGCTGTGCGACGGCTAGTATTTGCGCTGTGCCTTGCCGCTGCGCTCTCGCCGACCGCGGCCCTTGCCGGCGCACAGCAGTATGAGCCGCTCGCGGCCAGCGTCCAGGCGGCATTGCACGCGGCGATTGCCGATCGCGCCGCACCGGAACCGCAGTTCTCCTCGATCAGGGAAAAGGTCGACTGGCTGACCGAGATGTCGTCGCGCCTGAGCCGGCGCATGCCGGACCGCGAGGCACGCCTCGAATTTCTCAAGACCGTCCATTACGAGGCCAAGCGCGCCGGCCTCGATCCACAGATGGTGCTGGGGCTGATCCAGGTCGAGAGCGGCTTCAAGAAGTATTCGGTTTCGTCGGCGGGTGCGCGCGGCTACATGCAGGTGATGCCCTTCTGGGTGCGCCTGATCGGCAACAAGGACAGCAACCTGTTCCACTTGCGTACCAACCTGCGCTTCGGCTGCACCATCCTGCGTCACTACCTGGACATCGAGAAAGGCGACCTCTACCGCGCGCTGGGTCGCTACAACGGCAGCCTGGGCAAGCCCGACTACCCGAACATGGTGCGCAGCGCGTGGGAGCGGCAATGGCACTGGGGGCCGCGCGTGATCGGGCCGCGCTAGTCGCCGTGCCGAATCGAAACGGCCGCAAGAGTTTGCGCTTGCCGGCCCGCTAAGCGGAATCCCAGGCAGGCCGAGTCCGCTACGGCGAAGAAATCAGCGCATGCCCGGCAACATCCCCTTCATGCCGCGCATCATTTTCTGCATTCCCCCCTTGGAGAACTGCTTCATCATCTTCTGCGTCTGCTCGAACTGATTGAGCAGGCGGTTGACCTCTTGCACCGACACGCCGGCGCCGGTGGCGATGCGGCGCTTGCGGTTGGCCTTGATGATTTCCGGTTTGCTGCGTTCCCCCGGCGTCATCGAGTTGATGATGCCTTCGAGGCGCCGCACCGTCTTGTCTTCCATGCCGCCGCCGGCCTTTTGCGCCATGGCGCTGAACTGCGCCGGCAGCTTGTCGAGCATCGCGGCCATGCCGCCCATCTTTTTCATTTGCCCAATCTGGTCCTTGAAGTCGTTGAGGTCGAAGCCCTTGCCCGACTTCATTTTCTTGACGAATTCCTGCGCCTTGTCCTGATCGACGCCGCGCTGCGCTTCCTCGACCAGGCCGAGGATGTCGCCCATGCCGAGGATGCGCGAGGCCATGCGTTCGGGATGGAATTCCTCAAGGCCGGTGAGCTTCTCGCCGACGCCAGCGAACTTGATCGGCTTGCCAGTGACGTGACGCACCGACAGCGCAGCGCCGCCGCGCGAATCGCCGTCGAGTTTGGTCAGGATCACGCCGGTCAGTGGCAGGGCCTCGTTGAATGCCTTGGCCGTGTTCACCGCATCCTGGCCAAGCATCGCATCGACCACGAACAGGGTTTCGATCGGATTCAGCAGCGCGTGCAGATCCTTGATTTCGGCCATCATCGCTTCGTCGATGGCCAGGCGCCCGGCGGTGTCGACGAAAATCACGTCGTAATAATGCCGCTTGGCGTAATCCAGCGCCGCCGCAGCGATGGCGGCCGGTTTTTGCTCACCCGAAGACGGGAAAAAGTCTATTCCGGCCTGGGCTGAAACGGCTTTCAGCTGCTCGATGGCGGCGGGACGATAGACGTCGCAACTGACCGTCAGCACCTTCTTCTTCTGCCGTTCCTTGAGCCACTTGCCGAGCTTCGCCGTGGTGGTGGTCTTGCCGGCGCCCTGCAGACCGGACATCAGGATCACGGCCGGGGGCTGGGCGGCGAGATTGAGGCCGACGCTGGCGCCGCCCATCAGTTCAGTAAGCTCGCGGTGCACGACGCCGACCAGTGCCTGGCCAGGGGTCAGCGAACCGATGACCTCCTGTCCGAGCGCCTTTTCCTTGACGCGAGCGATGAAATCCTTGACCACCGGCAGGGCCACGTCGGCTTCGAGCAGGGCCATGCGCACTTCGCGCAGCATGTCGGAAATATTGTCGTCGGTCAGGCGCGCCTGGCCGCGCAAGTTCTTGACGACACGGCCAAGACGCTGGGTAAGGTTATCTAGCATGAATGGATGAGGGTAGATGCATTAAGAGATGGAAGGCTTGGTGTAGACTTCGCCGATGCCCGCAATCTTAATGCATCCGCTGGCCGCAGCCCTTTATGCCGGCCTGGCGGTACATCTTTGGCGCACGCGCTGGCGCGGACCCTTGCTCGACCAACCGTCGGGAGGCCTCGGAATTGGCGAGCGCAGCCTCCTGCTGGTGGCGTTGATCGCCCATGGCGTCAGTTTGCGCATGGCCATATTCGACGGCGAAAGCATGCGTTTCGGCTTCGCCATCGCGCTTTCCGTGATTTTGTGGCTGGCCATTGCGCTGTACTGGATCGAAAGTTTCTACGCCCGCATGGAAGGCTTGCAGGTCCTCGGGCTGCCGGCCGCCTCGGTCGCGGCCATGCTGCCTGCCATCTTCTCCGAAGCCCATGTGCTGACCAACGCCGGCTCGATGGCTTTCCGTATGCACTTCCTGATGGCGATGCTGGCCTACAGCCTGTTTACCCTGGCTGCGCTGCATGCCCTGTTGATGGCGACCGCCGAAAGGGGACTGCATCGGGGCCGCATCTCGCCCTTGCTTGCCGGCCTGCCGCCCCTGCTGACCATGGAGGCGCTGCTGTTTCGCCTGATTCACGTCGCCTTCGTCCTGCTCACCCTCACCCTGATTTCCGGCGTGTTCTTCTCCGAAACCCTGTTCGGTAAGGCACTGACGTTCAATCACAAGACGGTGTTCGCCATCCTCTCCTGGCTCATTTTCGCCGCACTGCTGACCGGCCGCCACTTGCGCGGCTGGCGCGGGCGGGTAGCCCTGCGCTGGACCCTGGCCGGGTTCGCCGCCCTGTTGCTGGCCTATGTCGGCAGCCGCTTCGTGCTTGAGGTAATTCTAGGCCGCTGATGGAAGGTATTCCCTTATCCGCGCAGTTCGTCGTGCTGGCGGTACTGCTGGGTTGTTCCGCTTTCTTTTCGATCACCGAAACGGCGATGATGGCGGCGAACCGCCATCGACTGCGCCACCTTGCCAGCCAGGGGGACCGGGGGGCGAAGCTGGCCCTCGACCTGCTCGGCCGTACCGACAAGATGTTGGGCGTGGTCCTGCTCGGCAACAATCTGATCAACGCCGCGGCCGCGACCCTGGTCTCGGTCATCACCATCGAATTGTTCGGCGAGGAAAAGTGGGCGCTTTCCATCGGCACCCTGCTGGTGACGTTTGCCATCCTGGTGTTCGCCGAAATCACGCCGAAGATACTCGGCGCCAGCCACGCCGACCGGCTGGCGCGAATCCTCGCCTACGTGATCTGGCCTCTGTTGCGTACCGCCTACCCGGTGGTCTGGTTCGTCAACCTGTTCGTCGACGGCCTACTCTGGCTGCTGCGCCTCAAGCCGAAGGCGGGCGGCGAGAATTCCAGACTCAGCGCCGAGGAACTGCGCTCCCTGGTGCTGGAGTCGAGCAGCTTCATTCCGCAGCAGCATCGCTCCATATTGCTCAACCTGTTCGAACTGGAGCAATTGACGGTCGCCGACATCATGACCCCGCGCGGGGAAATCGAGGCGATCGACATTGCGGCGCCGATCGAGAGCATCAAGGCACAACTGGCTACCAGTTTTCACACGCGGGTCGCCGTATTCGAAGACGATCCAGCCAACATCGTCGGCATCATGCATCAACGTCGGCTGCTGGCCGAAGCCTTTGCCGGCGAGATAGATCACTCGACACTGCGCGAGCGCATGTCCGAACCCTACTTCATACCGGCGGCGACGCCGATCTATACCCAGCTTCAGTTCTTTCGCGAAAATCGGCAGCGCATGGGACTGGTGGTGGACGAATATGGCGAGATCGAAGGATTGGTGACCCTGGAAGACATCATCGAAGAACTGGTCGGCAAGTTCACCACGCGACAGTCGGATGTTGCCGGATCGCTTTCCTGGAACGACGATGGCCTGGTGCTGGTGGATGGTGCGGCCACCTTGCGCGAACTCAACCGCATGCTGAATCTGGAGTTCCCCCTGGATGGACCGCGTACGCTCAACGGCCTGATCGTCGAGCATTTGCAGGACATCCCGGAGGTCGGCGTCGGCTTACGGGTGGGAGGCGTGGCGATGGAGATCGTGCAAACACAGGATCGAAAGATCAAAATGGTACGGCTTCACCGTCCCGCCGGAGAGTGATACTCTCGGCATAGTCAGGGCGTAGAATGCCTGGAACAAAGTTTCAGTGGAGGCTAAAGCCGGTTCTCGGCGTCAGACGTAGCGGCCGAAACTAAAAATCAAGCGGGAGAAGCCGATGGCCACAGCAGGCAAGGCAGAGAAAAAGGTGGGCCCGAAGGAACTCAATTTTTCCTGGGAAGGCAAGAACAAGCAGGGCAAGGTCGTTCGTGGCGAAGTCAAGGCGGCCAGCGAAGCAGCGGCGAACGCGGCGCTGAGGCGGCAAGGCATCAACATCACCAAGCTCAAGAAGCAGAAGGTCGGTGGCGGCGGCAAGGTTTCGGACAAGGACATTACGCTGTTCTCCCGCCAGCTCGCGACCATGGTCAAGTCCGGTGTGCCGCTGCTGCAGTCCTTCGACATCGTCGGCAAGGGCACCAACAATCCAAGCCTTGCCAAGCTGCTGTTCGACATCAAGTCCGATGTCGAAACCGGGTCCAATCTTGCGTCTGCATTCCGCAAGTACCCACAATATTTTGATGCGCTGTTCTGCAACCTGGTCGAAGCCGGTGAGCAGGCGGGTATTCTCGACACGCTGCTGGATCGGCTGGCCACTTATAAAGAAAAAATCCAGGCGATCAAGTCCAAGATCAAGGGCGCCCTGTTCTATCCAATCTCGATTCTCATCGTCGCCTTTGTCATCACCGCGGTGATCATGATTTTCGTGGTGCCGGCCTTCAAGGGCGTGTTTGCCAGTTTCGGCGGCGAGTTGCCTGCGCCCACCCTCGTCGTGATCGCGATTTCCGATTACTTCGTGGCCAATTGGTATCTTATTTTCGGCGGAATTTACGCGGTCATCTACGGCATCATTCAAGCATTCAAGCGTTCCCGCGCGGTGCAGATTGCTGCGGACAGATACTTTCTCAAGGTTCCGGTGTTCGGTGACCTGATCAAGAAATCTTCCATCGCACGCTGGACGCGAACCCTGTCCACGATGTTTGCCGCCGGCGTGCCGCTGGTCGATGCCCTCGATTCGGTCGGCGGCGCCGCGGGGAATTATGTCTACACCCTTGCAACCAGCAAAATTCAGGCTGAAGTCTCTACCGGATCGAGCCTGACTGTCGCCATGGAGAATTCCGGCGTCTTTCCGCCCATGGTGACGCAGATGGTCGCCATCGGCGAAGAGTCCGGCCAGCTCGATTCAATGCTGGGCAAGACCGCCGACTTTTTCGAGGCCGAAGTGGACGAAGCCGTCGAAACGCTCTCCAGCCTGATGGAACCGATCATCATGGTCTTTCTCGGCGGCCTGATCGGCGGCCTGGTGGTGGCCATGTACCTGCCGATCTTCAAGCTCGGCTCGGTTGTCGGCTAAGCCGACTGTCAGCTACTGCGGATGATTGCGCTGCTCGCCGACCCGGCGGTGTTTGCCCTTGCCGCCGGATTGCTCGGCCTGATGGTCGGCAGCTTTCTGAACGTCGTCATCCATCGCCTGCCGATCATGATGGAACGCGACTGGGCGCTGCAATGTGCGGAACTGAGGGGCGAAACGCCGCCCGCCTTCGAGCCGCTCACGCTTGCCAAACCCCGTTCGCGTTGCCCGCAGTGCGGTCATCCGATCACGGCCATGGAGAACATCCCGATTGTCAGCTGGGTTCTCCTGCGCGGGATATGCAAGGGCTGCGCCACCCCGATTTCGGTACGCTATCCGCTGATCGAAGCACTGACCGGGCTGCTGTTCGGCTTGGCGGCCTGGCATTTTGGCTTCAGCGCCGCGGGCCTGGGCGCCCTGGTGCTGGTCGCCGCGCTGATTGCTCTGACCGGTATTGACTTCGACACCCAGTTGTTACCCGACGACATTACCCTGCCCCTGCTCTGGATCGGCCTGGCGCTCAATGCCTTCGGTGTCTACACCGACTTGAAGAGCGCCGTCATCGGCGCCATGGCCGGGTATCTGGCCCTGTGGGCCGTATATTGGGGGTTCAAGCTCACCACCGGCAAGGAAGGCATGGGCTATGGCGATTTCAAACTGCTTGCCGCGCTCGGTGCCTGGCTTGGCTGGCAGATGCTGCCCTTGACCATCCTGCTGTCGTCCCTGGTCGGCGCAGCGGTCGGCATCGGTCTGATGGTGTTTGCCCGTCACAACCGCAACGTACCGATTCCTTTCGGGCCCTACCTGGCGGCATCGGGGATTATTGCCCTGATCTGGGGCAAGCCCTTGACCCGCGCCTATCTCGGCGCCAGCCTCTAGGCACCTGCCCCCATCCGAATATTGTCTTTTCCGCTTGAAACGGCGGACTTCACCCCGATTTCTCGAATTGGGATGGCGAGCTGAGCTGGCGCGCCAAGCCCTTCAGCTATAATCGCTTTTTTGCCAGAATGCCGGAGAATTTCATGCCGATCTACGCTTATCGCTGCACCGAATGCGGCTTTGAGAAAGATGTCATGCGGAAGGTCAGCGATCCGTTGCTGACCACCTGCCCCGAATGCAAGACCGAAAACTTTGCCAAACAGCTGACTGCCCCGGGCTTTCAGCTCAAGGGCAACGGCTGGTACGCCACCGACTTCAAGGGCAGCGGCGGCGGCAAACCCGCGGCCGCCAAGAGCGAGAACCCGCCGCCGTGCCAAGGTGGAACAGGTAGCTGCGCCGCCAACAATTGACAGCGGTTGCCTTGAAAAAATATTTCATCACGGGACTCCTGATCTGGGTTCCGCTGGCCATCACGGCCTGGGTGTTGTCGCTGATCGTCCGCTCCATGGACCAGTCCTTGCTGCTGTTGCCGCAAGCCATACAACCCGAGCAGCTGCTTGGCATGTACATTCCGGGCATCGGTGCGCTGATGACTTTACTGGTGGTCTTCCTCACCGGACTGATCACGGCAAACATCGTCGGCCAAAAGCTGGTGCGCTTCTGGGAAGGCGTGCTGGCGCGCATACCCGTCGTCAAGTCGATCTATTACAGCGTCAAGCAGGTCAGCGATACGCTGTTCTCGGGCAGTGGCGTGGCCTTTCGCAAGGTTTTGCTGGTCCGCTACCCGCACCCCGAGTCATGGGCGGTGGCGTTCCAAACCGGGCATCCGGCCCGCGATGTCGCCGACATGCTGCCGGAAGAGTATGTCGGCGTCTTCATCCCGACCACACCCAGCCCGGTTAACGGTTTCTTCTTTTTTGTCAGGAAGAAAGACGTCATCGAACTCGACATGAACGTCGATGAAGCGCTCAAATACATCGTCTCCATGGGAGTCGTCGCCCCGCCCATGAGGAATCCCCGCGGGCGCGCCCAGAATCAGTAATTGCCCGAAAGGGCACCACAACCGTTCGGAAATCCTATGCGTACCCACTATTGCGGCGAGGTGAATGCCTCCCATGTCGACCAGATCGTCACGCTTTGCGGCTGGAACCATCGCCGCCGCGACCATGGCGGCGTCATATTCATCGACCTGCGCGATCGCGAAGGGCTGGCGCAAATCGTCTGCGACCCGGATCGTCCCGAGATGTTCAGGATTGCCGAGGACGTGCGCAACGAATTCGTGCTGAAGGTCACCGGCAAGGTGCGCCGCCGCCCGGCTGGCACCGAGAATCCCAACCTGGCCTCGGGCGAAATCGAAATCCTCTGCCATGAACTGGAAGTGCTCAATCCGGCGGTGACCCCGCCCTTCCAGCTCGACGAGGAAAATCTTTCGGAGAACGTACGCCTGACCCATCGCGTGATCGACCTGCGCCGGCCGCAGATGCAGAAGAACCTGATGCTGCGCTACAAGGTGGCCATGGCCTTCCGCCGCTTCCTCGACGAAAAGGGCTTCATCGACATCGAAACGCCGATGCTGACCAAGTCGACGCCCGAAGGCGCACGCGACTATCTGGTGCCTTCGCGCGTGCATCCGGGTCAGTTCTTCGCCCTGCCGCAATCGCCGCAGCTGTTCAAGCAGTTGCTGATGGTGGCCGGCTTCGACCGCTATTACCAGATCACCAAATGCTTCCGCGACGAGGACCTGCGCGCCGACCGCCAGCCGGAATTCACCCAGGTCGATATCGAGACCTCCTTCCTGACCGAGGAGCAGATCACGGCGCTGATGGAAGAAATGATCCGCAGCGTATTCAAGACAGCACTTGACGTCGACCTGCCCAATCCCTTCCCACGCATCAGCTACGCCGAAGCCATGGGCCGCTACGGCTCGGACAAACCCGACCTGCGCGTCACGCTCGAACTCACCGAGGTCACCGATGCGGTGGCCGACGTCGCCTTCAAGGTATTCAGCGGTCCGGCCACCTCCGGCGGCCGTGTCGCGGCGCTGCGCGTGCCGGGCGGCGCGCTCGGGGCAACTGCGCTTACCCGCGGCGAGATCGACGGCTACACGGAGTTCGTCAAGATCTACGGCGCCCGCGGCCTGGCCTACATCAAGGTCAATGACGCGACCAAGCTCAACGAGGAAGGCCTGCAGTCGCCCATCGTCAAGAACCTCCACGCCGCAGCGCTGAAGACCATCATCGAGCGCACCGGGGCGCAATCCGGCGACCTGATCTTCTTCGGCGCCGACAAGACCAAGATCGTCAACGACGCGCTGGGCGCCCTGCGCACCAAGCTCGGTCACGAAAAGGGCTACGTCGACGGCTCGGCCTGGCGGCCATTGTGGGTCGTCGATTTCCCGATGTTCGAGTACGACGAGGAGAACCAGCGCTGGTCGGCCTGCCATCATCCCTTCACCAGCCCCAAGGACGGCCACGAAGCCCTGATGGCGACCGATCCGGGCAAATGCCTGGCCAAAGCCTACGACCTGGCGCTGAACGGTTGGGAAATGGGCGGCGGCTCGGTGCGGATCCACTCTGCCTCCGTGCAGGAAAGGGTATTCCAGGCACTGGGCATCGGCCCCGAGGAACAGCGGACAAAATTCGGCTTCCTGCTCGACGCCCTCAAGTATGGCGCGCCGCCCCATGGCGGCCTGGCCTTCGGTCTCGACCGCATCGTCACCATGATGGCCGGTGCCGAGTCGATCCGCGACGTGATCGCCTTCCCCAAGACGCAACGTGCGCAGTGCCTGCTCACCGATGCGCCGTCGGACGTGGATGAAAAGCAGTTGCGCGAACTGCACATCCGCCTGCGGCAGAAGGTCGAAACCCAGGTTGAGGTCGGCAAGTCCTGAACATGCGACACCTGCTGTGCGCGCTGATCGGTGTCGCGCTGTTCGGCACCGCGCTGGCGCGCGACAACCGAGTGGGTACCATCCCGGCGGCGGCTTTGCCGGAGGAGGCGCGCGCAACGCTGAAGCTGATCGACGCCGGCGGTCCCTTTCCCTACCGTCGCGACGGCATCGTTTTCCAGAATCGCGAACGCCGGCTGCCCGAACAGGCGAAAGTCTACTACCGCGAGTACACCGTGCAGACGCCAGGCAGTGCCGACCGCGGCGCGCGGCGCATCGTTGCGGGTGACAGACCGCCGGCAGTGTTCTACTACACTGCCGATCATTACAAGAGCTTCCGCAGGATCCAGCGATGAGTGCCGCCCATTACGAAAAGCTGTTTGGCAACGCCGCCCAGGCCGGGGTTCATCATTTGCCGCATGGCCCCATCGACAAGCTGCTGGCCGGTGCGCAGGCCGCCGGTTGCGTGGTGCTGCACGTCGATCTGGCCGCAGCACGCAACAAGGATGAAATGCTGGCAGCCATCGCCCGCTCCCTGCGCTTTCCGGAGTGGTTCGGACACAACTGGGACGCCTTGGCCGACAGCCTGCTTGACATGGGCTGGCTGCCTGCCACCGGCTACGTGATCATCCTCGAACATTGCGATGGCATCCATGGCCGGGCGGAAGCCGACTTCGTCACCCTGATGGAGATTTTCCAAGAGGCCGCGACGACTTGGCGCGAAGACGGTGTGCCGTTCTGGTGTCTGGTGGACATGCAGGCGGACGGCATCGCCTGGTTGCCGACGGTGGCCCAGCCGGACTAATGGAATTCAAGAAGCCGGTTTCGGTGCTGGTGGTGATCCACACGCCGGTCCTGGAGGTGCTGCTGCTGGAACGCACCAAGCACCCCGGCTTCTGGCAATCGGTCACCGGCAGCCAGGAAGACGGCGAGCCACTGCTGGAAACGGCTCGCCGCGAAGTGCGCGAAGAGACCGGCATCGATTCCGCGGCCGTCGATTTCATCGACTGGCAACTGAGCAATCTCTACGAGATTTTTGCCGAGTGGCGGTATCGCTACGCCCCCGGCGTCATGCACAACACCGAGCATGTTTTCAGCCTGTGCCTGCCGGAACGGATCGACGTGACCGTTGCTCCCGACGAGCATCTGGGCTATCGCTGGCTGCCCTGGCGCGACGCGGCAGCCGCCTGCTTCTCGTGGACCAATCGCGACGCCATCCTTGAATTGCCGCAACGTTTTGCCCCGCACGCCGCACCCGGGTGAAGCCCGCAGGGAAGGTGAGCGTGTGTTGCGTACCGAGCGCTATTTCGGCAAGGTTTCGCGCAGCTTCCGGTTGGCGCAGAAAATCGACAAGGCGCAGGTAAGCGCCAAATACACCGACGGCGTACTCGAACTGGCACTGCCGAAGAAAGCCGCGACCCAGGCACGCAAAATCACCATCCAGTAACACGAGTCGGCGCTGGCGACACGCCGGTCCAGGTCCCGCAGCGCGCGGGGTGATCCGCCGCAACGTCGGCGGCCCACCCCGTTTTCATTTGCACGCCGGTAGAATGGGCGAAGTTATCACTTGCACTCGCCCACACCCATGACTGAAAAGCTCGCTCCCCTCGTTAAGGCCGGCGTTCTGGCCGAGGCCCTGCCCTATATCAAGCGCTTCCACGACAAAACCATCGTCGTCAAGTACGGCGGCAACGCCATGACCGACGAACACCTGAAGCAGTGTTTCGCCCGCGATGTGGTGCTGCTCAAGCTGGTCGGCATGAACCCGGTGGTGGTGCACGGCGGCGGCCCGCAGATCGAGAACCTGCTGGCGCGCGTCGGCAAGAAGGGGGAATTCGTCCAGGGCATGCGCGTGACCGACGCCGAGACCATGGACCTGGTTGAAATGGTGCTCGGCGGCCAGGTCAACAAGGAAATCGTGAACCTGATCAACCAGCACGGCGGCAAGGCCGTGGGCCTCACCGGCAAGGACGGCAACTTCATCCGCGCCAAGAAGCTGATGATGGAAAACAAGGACGTCCCGGGCGACCTGATCGATATCGGCCAGGTCGGCGACATCGTGTCCATCGATCCCAGCCTGATCGCCCTGCTCGACACCGGTGACTTCATTCCGGTGATCGCGCCGATCGGCGTCGGCAGCGAAGGGGAAACCTACAACATCAACGCCGACGTCGTTGCCGGCAAGATCGCCGAAGTGCTGAGGGCGGAAAAACTGGTACTGCTGACCAATACGCCGGGCGTGCTGGACCAGTCCGGCAAGCTGATCACCGGCATCACGCCCAAGCAGATCGACGACATGGTGGCGGACGGCACGCTCTCCGGCGGCATGCTGCCCAAGATCAGCTCGGCGCTGGACGCAGCAAGGAGCGGCGTGAAGGGCGTGCACATCATCGACGGCCGCGTCGAACACGCGCTGTTGCTGGAAATCCTGACCGACGAAGGCGTCGGTACCTTGATCAAATCGAAGTGACCCACTCAGGTTGAAGCCGCCATGAACGAAGCCCGCGCCGCAAAAATCGGCGAAAAGAAACTGCTGATCCTGCAAACCATTGCCGAAATGCTGGAACGACCGGCCGTGGAGAAGGTCACCACGGCCCTGCTGGCCAAGCAGTTGCAGGTGTCGGAGGCGGCGCTTTACCGCCACTTCGCGAGCAAGGCGCAGATGTACGAAGGTTTGATCGAATTCATCGAAAGCGGAGTATTTTCGGTCATCACCCAGATCGAAGCCGCCGAGGAGTCCGGCCTCAAGCAGGCCGAGGCCATCGTCGCCTCGCTGCTGCGCTTTGCGCAGAAAAACCGCGGTCTGACGCGGGTGCTGGTGGGTGATGCGCTGGTCCATGAGAACCCGCGTCTGCAGGCCCGCATCAACCAGTTGCTGGACCGCATCGAAGCCACCCTCAAGCAATGCCTGAAGGTCGCCTCGGCGCAGGGAGCCTTGGCGGCGGAACACGACTTCGGCGCTCATGCCGACCTGCTGGTTTGCTACGCCGTGGGCCGCTGGCAACGCTTCGTCAAAAGCGGCTTCAAGGCCGATCCGCTGACGAACTGGCCGGCGCAATGGCCGATACTTGCCAGGTAATCACCGCCGTACCGCCAGCGCCAACTCTCAAGCGTTGAGCAGGGTTGCCACTTCCAGCGCGAAATAAGTCAGGATGCCGTCGCAGCCGGCCCGCTTGAAGGACAGCAGCGCCTCCATCATCACCGCATCGTGCGCCAGCCAGCCGTTCTGCGCGGCGGCCTTGAGCATCGCGTATTCGCCGCTGACCTGGTAGGCGTAGGTCGGCACGCCGAACTCCTCCTTGACCCGGCGCACGATGTCGAGATAGGGCATGCCGGGCTTGACCATCACCATGTCGGCGCCTTCGGCGAGATCCAGCGCCACTTCGCGCAAGGCCTCGTCGCTGTTGCCCGGATCCATCTGGTAAGTGGATTTGTTGCCCTTGCCCAAATTGCCGGCCGAGCCGACCGCATCGCGGAAGGGTCCGTAGAACGCCGAGGCGTATTTCGCCGAATAGGCCAGGATGCGCGTGTGGATCAGCTTCTCGGCATCCAGCATGGCGCGGATGCGGCCGATGCGGCCGTCCATCATGTCCGAAGGCGCCACCACGTCGGCACCGGCGCGAGCGTGGCATAGCGCCTGTTTGGCCAGGGCTTCCAGCGTCTCGTCGTTCATCACGTAGCCGCGCGGATCGGCCGGATCAATAAGGCCATCCTGGCCGTGGCTGGTATAGGGGTCGAGGGCGACGTCGGTGATCACACCGAGCTCGGGGAATTCCTGCTTGAGCCGCGCGACCACGGTCGGCACCAGACCCGCCGGATTCCACGCTTCTTCGGCACCGGGAGTTTTCCGGCTGCCATCCACCACGGGGAACAGCGCCAGTGCCGGCACGCCCAGCTTCAAGGCCTTTTCCGCGACGGGCAGCAGGCGGTCCAGCGACATGCGCTCGACACCGGGCATCGACGCGACGGCCTCGGTGCGACCCGAACCCTCAAGAACAAAAACCGGATAAATAAGGTCGTCAGCCGTAAGCGTGTGCTCACGCATCAGGCGCCGCGAGAAGTCATCGCGACGCATCCGGCGCATCCGCGATCCAGGGAATACCCCTTTTATAATCATTGGCTTAGCCTCGAAAATATTTTGAACATTACTTGAACTTTAACGCAAGCGATCTATCATAGTAAGCAGACAGTGGCGGACGCCCGTTCGTACTGTCTCCCGCTTCACCTCCCTGAGCGGGTGCCTTGAATATTTCAAGGTGTTTCGCCCTCGGCCTTCTCCCCTTTGGTCGAGGGCTTTTATTTTTGGCGCAGCCAAAAGCCCTTTGGGCAAATTATAGAACTCCCCCCGCCCCTTTAGTTTCGGCGTAACCCCCGCTTCGCGGGCGTTACGCCGAAACTGAAACGCTGCGCATTTCCCAGGAAACGGGAACTAGTACGCAGACATGTTGAAACCGATGGATGTAGGAGCGAGCTTGCTCGCGAT
>NZ_JASJPC010000010.1:0-30727 GCF_031426875.1 Sulfuritalea sp. | reverse complement strand
ACGGCGAACGATTCAGGCTCGGTGCCGGCATGCAGACCAGCGCCGAGATCCTGCTCGGCACGCGCAGCGTGGCCGAGTATCTGCTCTCGCCGGTGCAGCAGGCCTGGCATGAGGCGGCGCGGGAGCGCTAGCTTGCCGACTCAGTTGCACCCCAAAGGGAATGGACGCTGTCGGCGATTTCGACTGTCCGGAATGGGTCTGAAAGCGAGCATTGAATATGCCTTCGTTCTATGACGGCACAGGGCACGCAAAAGACATCGGACGAAGCCGGAGTTGACCGGCTGGTATAGGTGAAATTGAGGCATTCGCTACCGCCTGCCACCATGAGTTGCGAGCAGGAGCCTGCCACCGGAAGCAATGGTACGAACGAAACTGGAATCGCCAGGGCGCCGCCCACAACAGCGCGCGGAACGCGGCGTTCAGTTCGCTACGCAATCCACGTAATAGCGCACGGCGCCGTTGCTGCCGTCCTTGACCAGGCCGTGGATGTCGGTCTCGAAGCCGGGGAATTTCTCGTTGAACTCGCGGGCGAATCTCAGGTACTGGACGATGGTGGAGTTGAAGCGCTCGCCCGGAATCAGCAGGGGAATCCCCGGCGGATAAGGCGTCAGCAGCACCGCGGTGACGCGCCCCTCCAGCTCGTCGATGGAAACGCGGTCGATCTCGCGGTGCGCCATCTTGGCGAAGGCATCGGCCGGGCGCATCGCCGGAATCATGTTCGACAAATACATCTCGGTGGTCAGGCGGGCGATGTCGCGCGCCTTGTACACCGCGTGGATCTGGGTGCACAAATCCTTGAGGCCGACCCGCTCGTAGCGCGGGTGCTTGGCGACGAACTCGGGCAGCACCTTCCATAGCGGATGGTTGCGGTCGTAGTCGTCCTTGAACTGCTGCAGCGCCGTGACCAGGGTGTTCCAGCGGCCCTTGGTGATGCCGATGGTGAACATGATGAAGAAGGAATAGAGGCCGCACTTCTCGACGATCACGCCGTGTTCGGCGAGATACTTGGTGACGATCGCCGCGGGAATGCCGTTGTCGTCGGAGAAGTCGCCATCGACGTCGAGTCCCGGCGTGATGATGGTGGCCTTGATCGGATCGAGCAGGTTGAAGCCCTCGGCCAGGTCGCCGAAGCCGTGCCAGCGCTCGCCGGCCTTGAGCATCCAGGCCTCGCGTTCCTCGATGCCTTCTTCCGAGAGGTCGTCGGGACCCCAGACCTTGAACCACCAGTCGGCGCCCCACTCCTCGTCCACCTTGCGCATGGCGCGGCGGAAATCCAGCGCCTCGGCGATCGATTCCTCGACCAGGGCGGTGCCGCCCGGCTCTTCCATCATCGCCGCGGCGACGTCGCAGGACGCGATGATCGAATATTGCGGCGAGGTCGAGGTGTGCATCAGGTAGGCCTCGTTGAACACGTCGCGGTCGAGCTTGTTGTTCTCGGCATCCTGCACCAGGATCTGCGAGGCCTGACTCAAACCGGCCAGCAGCTTGTGCGTGGACTGCGTCGAGAAGATCATCGATTCCTTACAGCGCGGGCGGTCGGCGCCGATCGCGTGATAGTCGCCGTAGAAATCGTGGAAGGCCGCGTGCGGCAGCCAGGCTTCGTCGAAGTGCAGGGTGTCGATCCTGCCGTCGAGCATCTGCTTGATGTCCTCGACGTTGTAGAGGATGCCGTCGTAGGTGCTCTGGGTGATGGTCAGCACGCGCGGCTTGACGTTCTTGTCGGTGGCGAAGGGGTTGGCCGCGATCTTCTTCTGGATGTTCTCCCAGAGGAATTCCTCGCGCGGGATCGGGCCGATGATGCCGTAGTTGTTGCGCGTCGGCATCAGGAACACCGGAATCGCGCCGGTCATCATGATCGCGTGCAGGATCGACTTGTGGCAGTTGCGGTCCACCACCACGACGTCGCCGGGCGCCACCGTCGAATGCCAGACGATCTTGTTCGAGGTCGAGGTGCCGTTGGTGACGAAGAACAGATGGTCGCTGTTGAAGATGCGTGCCGCGTTGCGTTCCGAGGCCGCCACCGGACCGGTGTGGTCGAGCAGCTGGCCGAGTTCCTCGACCGCGTTGCAGACGTCGGCGCGCAGCATGTTCTCGCCGAAGAACTGGTGGAACATCTGCCCCACCGGGCTCTTGAGGAAGGCGACGCCGCCCGAATGCCCCGGGCAATGCCATGAGTAGGAACCGTCGGCTGCGTAATGCACCAGGGCGCGGAAGAAAGGCGGCGGCAGCGAATCGAGATAGGCCTTGGCCTCGCGCATCACATGCTTGGCAATGAACTCCGGCGTGTCCTCGAACATGTGGATGAAGCCGTGCAGCTCGCGCAGGATGTCGTTCGGGATGTGGCGGCTGGTGCGCGTTTCGCCGTGCAGGAAGATCGGGATCTCGGCGTTCTTGTAGCGGATCTGCTCGACGAAGGCGCGCAGCTCGGCGATGGTCTCCTCGGCGCGGTTGGCCAGTTCCTCGTCGTCGATCGAGAGGATGAAGGCCGAGGCCCGGCTCTGCTGCTGGGCGAAGGAGGAGAGGTCGCCGTAGCTGGTGACGCCCAGCACGTCCATGCCCTCCTTCTCGATGGCGTCGGCCAGCGCGCGGATGCCCAGTCCCGAGGCGTTCTCGGAACGGAAGTCCTCGTCGATGATGATGATGGGAAAGTGAAAACGCATGGGAAACCCCTAAAGACATTTAGCCACAGAGGACACAGAGATCACAGAGGAAGGCAAAACAGATCTTCTCTGTGTCCTCTGTGTCCTCTGTGGCTAAGATTTTCAGATTTTCGGCAGTGTCACGCCGACCTGGCCCTGGTACTTGCCGCCCCTGTCCTTGTAGGAGGTCTCGCAAACCTCGTCGGATTCGAAGAACAGCACCTGGGCGCAGCCTTCGCCGGCGTAGATCTTGGCCGGCAGCGGCGTCGTGTTGGAAAATTCCAGCGTCACATAGCCTTCCCATTCCGGCTCGAAGGGCGTCACATTGACGATGATGCCGCAGCGCGCATAGGTGCTCTTGCCGAGGCAGATGGTCAGGACGTTGCGCGGAATCCGGAAGTATTCGACGGTGCGCGCCAGGGCGAAGGAATTCGGCGGGATGATGCAGAAGTCGGCATTCACCTCGACGAAGGAATTCGGATCGAAATTCTTCGGGTCGACGATGGTGCTGTTGATGTTGGTGAACAGCTTGAATTCGCGCGAGCAGCGGATGTCGTAGCCGTAGCTGGAGGTGCCGTAGGAGACGATCTTCTGGCCGTTGGCCTCGCGTACCTGGCCGGCCTCGAAGGGCTCGATCATGCGGTGCTGCTCCGCCATGCGGCGGATCCACTTGTCAGACTTGATGGTCATGGTTGATCCGGGGGAAAACAAAGTTTCAGTGAAGGCTAACGCCGGGTTTACGGCGTTAAGCGTAGCGGCCGTAACTAAAGGTGACTCAAGGGGCCGCAGTATACGGCCTAACTTTCCCGACGGGAAAGTTAGGCCGTAGCCCATTTTCGCCCCCCACCCCCATCCCCCGCCCCGGGGCGGGGGCTTGTATTGGCTCGCTACGCTCGAACTAAATTGACTGGATCGAAGCGCTTGCGACGCCGTCAGGCGAGCAACTCCGCCAGACAGGCGACCCCGGCCTGCGGACTGTCGCGCGCAATGGACACCAGCGGAATCCCGGCGACGTGGCGCGCCAGGCTTTCCAGCGTGGCGTCGAGCGTAACGGCCGAGCCGGGCGTTTGGTTGACGGCGATCGCCGCAACGCCAGCGCCAACTCTTGCCAGAGCCTCCAGCGCGGTCAACGCATGGCTCAGGCTGCCCAGATAGGTTCCGGTCACCAGCACGCAGGGCAGGCCGCTGGCGGCGATCCAGTCGCGTACCGTATGCCTGTCGTCCAGCGGCACCATGACGCCGCCGACGCCTTCGACCAGGGTCGGACCGGAGTTGGCGCTGGCGACCCGGCGGGTGAAGGCCACCAACTCGTCGAAATCGATGCGCCGGCCTTCGCGCGCCGCCGCCATATCGGGCGACAGCGGCGCGGTGAAGCGCCAGGGCGCGATGGCATCGAGTTCCGCTAGGCCGGCCTCGCGCCCCAGCGCCGCCAGCAAGGCCCCGGCATCGCTGGTCGCCGGCTGCTGCGGATCGAAGCCGGACAGCAGCGGCTTGAACGCCGCCGCCGGCCGCCCCGCGGCCCGCCAGTGGCGCAGCAGGGCGCAGGCAAGCCAGGTCTTGCCGATGTCGGTCCCGGTGCCGGTGATAAAATTCGCGCTCATTGTTCCTCCGCCGCGCCATTCTAGCCCGCACACCTTCCCGCTCGACATGTCCGACTGGCTGACCCCGGGCCTCGCCCATCTCTGGCTGCCCTACACCCAAATGCAGACCGCCGCGCCGCCGCTGGCGGTGGTCGCCAGCGATGGCGTGCGGCTGCGCCTGGCCGACGGCCGCGAACTGATCGACGGCATCTCTTCGTGGTGGACCGCCTGCCACGGCTACAAGCATCCGCACATCCGCGCCGCGGTCGAAGCGCAGCTGGCGACGCTGCCGCATGTGATGTTCGCCGGCCTCGTGCATGAGCCGGCGGCGCGCCTCGCGCAACGCCTGGCCGCGCTGCTGCCCGGCGACCTGGAGCGCGTGTTCTTCACCGAGTCGGGCTCGGTGGCGGTCGAAGTTGCGCTGAAAATGGCCATCCAGTACTGGCGCAACAAGGGCCAGGCGCAAAAGCGGCGCATCGTGTATTTCCGCCATGCCTATCACGGCGACACCTTCGCCACCATGGCCCTGTGCGACCCCGAGGAAGGCATGCACACGCTGTTCGCGGGGACCATGCCGGAGCAGATCATGGCCGAGCTACCGAGCGACGAGAAGCTGCGCCGCGCCTTCGACCTGCTGCTGGAGACCCACGCCGAGCGCGTCGCCGCCGTGATCATCGAGCCGCTGGTGCAGGGCGCCGGCGGCATGAAAATGCACGACGCGGCGACGCTGGCCTGCGTCGCCGAAGCCTGCGCGCGCCACGGCGTGCTGCTGATCGCCGACGAGATCATGACCGGCTTCGGCCGCACGGGGCGCATGTTCGCCTGCGAGGAAGCCGGCATTACTCCGGACATCGTCTGCCTGTCCAAGGCGCTGACCGGCGGCACGCTGCCGCTGGCGGCCACCGTGGCGCGGCGTCATGTGTTCGAGGCCTTCCTTTCCGACGACCCGGCCGCCGCGCTGATGCACGGCCCCACCTACATGGCCAACCCGCTGGCCTGCGCCGCGGCCAATGCCTCGCTCGATCTGTTCGAGAGCGAGCCGCGCCTGGCCCAGGTGGCCGCGATCGGAACCCAATTGGCCGCGGAACTCGCGCCCTGCCGCGAGCTCGCCGGCGTCGCCGCGGTGCGCGTCAAGGGCGCCATCGGCGCGGTCGAACTGTCGGGAGAGGTCGATCTCGGCGCCCTGCGCCGGCGCTGCATCGAACTCGGCGTCTGGCTGCGGCCCTTCGGCAATCTGCTCTACCTGATGCCGCCCTTCGTCATCGAATCCGACGATCTGGCGACGCTCACCGCGGCCGTGCGCCAGGTGCTGGACGAGCGCGCGCGGCTGTCCTCGCAGTTGTCCTGATGGATCCCGGCCTCGACCTCCTGCTGCAGCAGCAGCTCGCCGCGCTGCAAGCCGGTGCGCGCCGACGCCGCCTGCGTCCGCTGCACATGGTCGGCGGACGTCTGCAGGATGCGCAAGGCCGCGCCCTGATCGATGCCGCCTCGAACGACTACCTGGGCCTTTCGCAGCATCCGCTGGTCAAGGCGCGCGCCGCAGAATGGGCGGAGCGCCACGGCGCCGGCGCGCCGTCCTCGCGGCTGGTCACCGGCACGCGCGAGATCACCCTGGCGGTCGAGCAGAAGCTCGCCGCCTTCAAGGGCTGCGAGGCCGCGCTGCTGTTTTCCAGCGGCTTCCAGGCCAATGCCACGGTGATCCCGGCGCTGGCAAGAGTTGGTGCTGGCGATACGCCAAACGCAGCGGCAAATGCGGCAGCGACGATTTTCAGCGACGAACTCAACCACGCCAGCATGGTCCATGGCTGCCGCGCCGCCCGCGCGACAACCCAGGTCTTCCGCCACAACGATCTCGACCAGCTCGAGCATCTGCTGCGCCAGCATGCCGGCAAGCCCGGGCGCAAGCTGATCCTCACCGAGTCGGTGTTCAGCATGGACGGCGACCGCGCCGACCTGCCGGCGCTGGTCCAGCTGGCCGAACGCCACGGCGCCACGCTGTACGTCGACGAAGCCCATGCCACCGGCGTGCTCGGGCCGCAGGGCCGCGGCCTCGCCGCGCAATGTGCCCAAAGCGGCGGCGGCGTCGACGTCGTCATGGGCACGCTGGGCAAGGCGCTGGGCGCCTTCGGCGCCTACATCGCCGGCTCGCGCACTCTGATCGACTGGCTGGTGAATCGCTGCCCCGGTTTCATCTACACCACCGCGTTGCCGCCGGCCGTGCTCGGCGCCGTCGATGCGGCGCTCGACCTGGTGCCGGGCATGGATGCAGAGCGCGAAGGCCTGGCGCGCAATTCGCAGCGACTGCGCCAGGCGCTCGCGCTGCGCAACTACGACACGCTGGGCTCGACCACGCAGATCGTGCCGGCGGTGATCGGCGCCGAGCAGGACACGCTGGACGCCGCGCAAGGCCTGGAAGACGCCGGCGTGCTGGCGGTGGCGATCCGCCCGCCGACGGTGCCCGACGGCAGCAGCCGGCTGCGCCTGACGCTCAGCAGCGCATTGGGCGAGGCCGACATGCAGCGACTGCTGGACGCCGTCGCTGCAAGCCTGCCGCCAAGACGCTAAGTGTTCATCACCTTGATCGAGGGGAACTTGCTGGTGTGGTCCTTGGCCCGTTCCGCGATCTTCACCGCGATGCGGCGCGCGATGGTCTTGTAGATCAGGCTGGCCGGTCCTTGCGGATCGGCCTCGACGGTCGGCTTGCCGTCGTCCATCTGCATGCGGATCGCCATGTCGAGCGGCAGCGCGCCGAGCATTTCGACCTCGTAGTCCTTGGCCATCTTGTCGCCGCCGCCGGAACCGAAAATCGGTTCGGCGTGACCGCATTTGGAGCAGATGTGGATGCTCATGTTCTCGACGATGCCGAGGATCGGAATGCCGACCTTCTCGAACATCTTGAGGCCCTTCCTGGCATCCAGCAGCGCGATGTCCTGCGGCGTGGTGACGATGATGGCGCCGGTCACCGGCACCTGCTGCGCCAGCGTCAGCTGGATGTCGCCGGTGCCCGGCGGCATGTCGATCACCAGGTAATCGACGTCGCGCCAGCGCGTTTCGGTCAGCAGTTGGGTCAGCGCCTGGGTCACCATCGGGCCGCGCCAGACCATGGGCTGCTCGGGATCGATGAGGAAGCCGATCGACATCGCCTGGATGCCATGCGCATCCATGGGTTCGAGGCCCTTGCCGTCGGCCGATTCGGGCCGGCCGCTGGCAATGCCCAGCATCTGCGGCAGCGAGGGCCCATAGATGTCGGCATCGAGCAGGCCGACGGTCGCGCCTTCGGCGGACAATGCCAGCGCCAGATTGACGGCGGTGGTCGACTTGCCGACGCCGCCCTTGCCGCTGGCCACGGCGATGATGTTCTTGACGCCGGGGATCAGCTTGACGCCCTTCTGCACCGCATGCGTGACCACCTTCGAAAACACGTTGGCGCTGATGTTGCCGATGCCGGGCAGCGTCTTCAGTTGCGCGATCACCGCCGCACGCAGGCCCTCGATCTGGCTCTTCGCCGGATAGCCGAGCTCGACGTCGAGCGAAACGTCGCTGCCGGTGATCTTGATGTTCTTGGCGCTGCGCGTGCTGATCAGATCCTTGCCGGTGTTGGGATCGACGACCGTCTTGAGCGCCGTCTGGATGACTTCTTCGTTGATGGACATGAAAGACCTTTGCTGGTGACGAATTGTTGGAAACGAAATCGTTGGTCGCGGATTATCGCCGGTAACCGGGAAAGCATACTTGAGTGAATTAGTCGGGATTTTATATCAGGATTGGCTGATGTGCCAAATCGGGCGACGAGAAGCAGTGCCGTGTCGCCATCGCCAACTTATCCGGGCGGTGGAAGCACATTCCCCTCGCGCAAGTGCCGATACACGGTGGTACGCGAAACGCCGAGGTTGCGCGAGGTGCGACTGACGCTGCGTCCGCTGCGCTCGAACTCGCGCAGCACCGCTTCGGTCGCGCCCTGGCGCAGGGCCGAGGCATCGGCGCCGGCGCCGCGCGGTGCAGCAAGCAGCGCCGGCAGTTGCGCGAGATCGATGCGCCGGGTCGGCTGCGAAAGCAGCGCACGGGTAAGCACCGAGCGCAGCTCGCGAAAATTTCCCGGCCAGGCGTAGCCCTTGAGCCAGCTCACGGCGGCATCGCTGATGCTCGCCTGGGCATCGATCGCGGCCAGCGCGAAGCGCACGCAGGCGGCGAAATCCCGCCGCCTGCGCAACGGCGGCAGGTCGACCCGCACCGTGTTCAGGCGGTAGAGCAGATCGGCGCGGAAGCGCTGCCTGGCGACTTCGCCGTCGAGATCGGCGTTGCTTGCCGCCACCAGCTGTACATTGACCCGACGCGCCTTCTGGCCGCCCACCGGGCGCACCGTCTGGTCGTCGAGGAAGCGCAGCAGCGCGGATTGCAGCGGCAGCGGCAGTTCGCGCACCTCGTCGAGCAGCAGGGTGCCGCCGTCGGCGCTGGCGATCAGGCCCTGATAGCCTTCGCGGCGCGCGCCGGTGAAGGCGCCGCCGACGTAGCCGAACAACTCCGCCTCGAACAATTCGCGCGGCAGGGCACCGCAGTTGATGGCGACAAACGGCCCTTTGCGGCCGCTCAGTTCATGCGCGTGGCGCGCCAGCAGTTCCTTGCCGCTGCCGGTCTCGCCCTGGATCAGCAGCGGCGAACCGAGCTTGACAGTGGCGGCGACGAGCTCGAGCACGCTGCGCAGGGCCGGGTCGTCGGCGACGAAATTCGGCGCCGCGACCGCCGCCGGAGCGGGCGCGGCGGCGACCGGGCGCGTGCCCGAGAGCGCCGGCCCGCGGTTGACCCAGCTGGTGACCAGGGAACTGCCCAGCACGTCGCGCAGGCAAATGTCCGCGCCGCCCTCCAGACGCGCCAGGAAACGCCCATACGGCTCGGCGAAGATCTGCTCGAAGGCTGCTCCGCGCCGTGCCGGAAGGCCGGTCAGCAGGGTGCGCGCGCGCCCGTTGCAGGCGCACAGCCGGCCGCCCGCGTCGAAAGCCAGCAGCCCGGCGCTGATGGTGCCGAGGAATTCGGGCCGCGGATGAATCGCGAGGACGATGGCGGCCTCCATCTGGTGCACCAGCAGCAGGTTTTCGATATGCGCCGAGGCCATCTGCACCAGCGCCTGGGTGTGGCGCTGGCGCGACTCGAAATATGACGAGGCGTCGAGCACGCCGACGATCGCGCCGCCGGCATCGCGAATCGGCGCCGCCGTGCAGGAGATCGCGTCATAGCGGGCGAAGAAGTGTTCCGGTCCATTCACCGCCACCGATTTGCCGGCCGCCAGCGCCGTCCCCAGGCCGTTGGTGCCGGCTACCTGCTCGGTCCACTGGCTGCCGGCGCGGATCGTCTCGCCCGACGAACTCATGGCGAAGCGGTTGTCGGCGTAGAGATCGAGGATCACGCCTTCGCTGTCGGCAAAGGCCAGCAGGAAGTTGGAGCCGGCGATCTGGTGGAACAGCGTCTCCAGTTCTGCCAGCGCCAGGCGGCGCACGTAGTCGGCCTGTTCGCGGCGGCGCCTGAGTTCGCCGCCGGCGACGACCGGCAGACGCGGCGCGGCATGCGCGTCGAGGCCCGCGTCGACGCAGCGCGCCCAACTGTCGAGAATGTCCGTCGAGGGGCTTTCGTCGGCCGGCAACGCCGACCCCGCAGTACGACTGGCCTGCGCACGGGCCACTGGCCGCGCCTGGTGCTGGAACATCCTCGTCTCCTGGGTCGAGTGGCGCGCGCAGCCCTGACCGGCGCGCCGGCGGCGTTATGTTCGCCGCTTTTTGTGGCGTCGAGAATAGCAGGGCGGCGGCGGCGCTTCAACTGACCAGTTTCTGTACAGTCGCCACACGGCGCGGCGCATTTCTGTACGCCGCCGCCAGCCGCCGCCGCGCCCTGCTGCGGCGCCAGGCACTCGGCATGCATATTGCAGAGCAGGGCGGGCCATCGACCGATGGACTCGTTCCCAAAACAATACCGACGGAGACAACCCATGCCATACCAATTGACGCGGCCGCTGACGGCCGCACTCGCCGCACTTGCCGCACTGCTGACGCTGGGCGCCGCATTGCCGGCCCATGCCCAAAGCATCGAGAAGCTGAAACAGATGAAGGTTTCCGGCGCCGACGTCAACATGCCGCCGGTAGCCCAAAGCGGCAAGAATGCCGACGCCATCCGCGAGAACCTGAAGCGGGTCAAGCTGCCGCCGGGCTTCAAGATCGACCTCTACGCCGTGGTGCCGGACGCGCGCCACATGGCGGTGGCGCCGTCGACCAACATGCTGTTCGTCGGCACCCGCAAGAACACCGTGTGGGCGGTGACCAACCGCAACAGCGGCGAAATGGCCACCGAGGTCAAGCCCTTCGCGCCCTCGCTGAAGTTCCAGACGCCCAACGGCGTGTGCTGGACCAAGGACGGCTTCCTGATCGTGGTCGAGCACAACCGCATCCTCAACTTCCCGGCGGCCGAGTTCTTCTATGAAGGCGGCGACGTCGCGGTGATCGAAGTGGTGGCGCAAGGCGGCCTGATCCCGGTCGAGGAAGAGTCGTACAACCACCACGCCCGCGCCTGCCGCGTCGGCCCCGACGGCATGCTCTACGTCACCCTCGGCCAGCCGTTCAACGTACCGCCGCGCGAGAAGCTGGCGCTGTTCGACAAGTGGGGCATCGGCGGCATCGTGCGCATGAATCCCTTCGACGGCTCCAAGCGCGAAGTCTATGCGCGCGGCCTGCGCAACTCGGTCGGCATCGAAATCAACCCCAAGGACGGCGCGGTGTGGTTCACCGACAACCAGACCGACGGCATGGGCGACGAGATTCCGCTGGGCGAGATCAACCGCGCCACCAAGCCCGGCATGTTCTTCGGCTATCCGTGGAAGCAGGGCAAGACGCGCATCACCGAGTTCGGCTACGACAAGGACCCGCTGCCGGCCAACATCACCGACCCGCAGGTCTATATGGTCGCCCACGCCGCCGACCTGGGTCTCGCCTTCTACACCGGCAAGTCCTTCCCGGCCAAGTACCGCGGCGGCCTGTTCTCGGCCCAGCACGGCTCGTGGAACCGCACCACGCCGGTCGGCGCGCGGATCATGTTCACCAGCCTGAAGAGCGACGGCAGCGCGGACAAGACCGAGGTCTTCGCCGACGGCTGGCTCGACGGCGAAACCGGCCTCTACCGCGGCCGGCCGGTCGACGTGGCGATGATGAAGGACGGCTCGATGCTGATCAGCGACGACTTCGCCGGGGCCATCTACCGGGTCAGCTACAACCCCTGAACCCCGTCCGCTGCAACTAAAACTCCCGCACCGCGGCGGGCATGGGCTCGACCCATGCCCGCCGCGCTCGTCTGCCTTCCTTTCCCCGGTGATTTCAATGCCACACACCCCCCACGCAGTCACGCGCCATCTGCTTGTCATTGTTGCAGCACTCTGCTTGCCGGCCATTGCCGGCGCCGCGCCCGACGATCCCGGCCGCCTCAAGGCGCGCCAGGTCTGCTCGGTCTGCCACGGCCTGGCCGGCATTTCCAGCGCGCCGAACACGCCCAATCTCGCCGGCCAGCCGGAAAGCTACCTGGCGGCCCAACTGCGCGCCTTTCGCAGCGCAACCCGACGCCACGAAGTCATGAACGTAATCGCCCACCCCCTGAGCGACGAGGAGATAGCCGCCCTCGCCCGCTGGTTCGCCTCGATCCGCATCGAAGCGCAGCCGCCGCAGTGATGCCGGTGCAAGAGTCGGCGCCGGCAGGACGGCGATTCGATATCCGCTTCGGCCTATTCGACCTAGTAGTCAGTCAACAAGGAAAAGGCGCATTCCCTGTAGGAGCGAGCTTGCTCGCGATAAGCCGTTGTCGCGAGCAAGCTCGCTCCTACAGGCATCGGTTTCAGCATGTCTGCGTACTAGCCGGCGGTCAGCGGATTCCGACCAGGAACGGCGCCGGCGGCATGATCGGAATGCCGCGCCAGGGATGCATGTCCGTCAGGTGCGGATCACTGGCGACAATCAACTCGGCCTCGGCGGTTTCGGCCAAAGCCAGGAATTTGTTGTCCTTGGGGTCGACGCAATCGCCAACTTCTTTGGTCACCACGAACAACACCACCCGCTCGCTAAAGCCGTCGATAAAGGCCTGGCGCAAGGCCTTCGACGCGTAGCGATCGAATTTCCGGCGCAGCAGCACTGTCGTCAATTCCATCAGCGTTTCTTCACTGGCGCAGACATCGAAATGCAACAGCGCTTTCTCCAGCGCCAGTGCCGGTATGGATTGCGGACGGATTGCGGCGCTGACCAAGACGCCTGTATCGATAACGACGCGCCTAGCGAAGCTCATGCACCAGCCGATCCACGTCGGCATCGGTCAGTTCGGCAGCGCCCGGTTGCGGCATCACCTGCGCGCGATACTGCGAATACCACCTTGCCGCTTCCTCGCGGCGCTTCTTCACGTCCGCCAGCGCCTGCATGTCGTGTTCCGAAACCACATAAGCCACGGTCCGCCCGCGGCGCGTGACCTCGATCGGCTCGCGCTGCGAGCGATCTATCAATTCGCCGAAACGGCTCTGCGCTTCGACCGACGTGACGGTAATCATTTGCTTCTCCTTGAACTAGCCATTACGGCCATATTAGCCATTTCATCGGATTAAGCAAGGAAGACGCGGGTAACGAATGGTCGTTCAAATACTTGCAGTATTGCTGCTTTTCTGCAAAACTGCAAAGCATGAAAACCACACTTACCATTACCGAGCGTGGCGTCATCACGCTTCCGGCCAAACTGCGCCAGGCCATGGGCCTCGCCGCCAACGACCAACTGATTGCCGAGACCACGCCCGACGGCCTCTTGTTGAAGCCCGCCGTTACACTGCCCATCGAGCTGTACAGCGACGAGCGCCTGCGCGAATTCGACGCGGCCGAGGCCGAATTGGCCGCCGTGCTGAAAAAGAAATCGCGCTGACGCAGTGCGGATTTTCCTCGACGCCAATATCCTGTTCTCCGCGGCTCGCGCCGATGGCGCGGTAAGGCAGTTGCTGGCGCTCTGCGAAGGCGCCGGACACGAGTTGTGGGCCGACGCTTACGTCTTCGAGGAGGCACGGCGCAATCCGGCCGCCAAGACTCCCGCCGGCCTCCCGGTGCTGAATGCCATGGCCGCCCGAATCAGCATCGGCGGCCTGATCGCCGGCAACAGCCTGCTGCCTGACACCTTGGTCCTGCCCGAAAAGGACAGGCCGGTACTTGCCGCCGCCATCCACCATCGCTGCGACATCCTGGTCACGGGCGACCGAACCCATTTCGGCCCACTCTATGGCACGACGATTCGAGGCGTGACGGTCCTGTCGCCGGCGATGCTGGCGGAGGCGTTACTGGACTGATGCTTGGCGCCGGGTCGCCAGCGCCAACTCTTGGGCTTTCGCTTCGAAGGGAGCTGCCGGGACTCGCCCCGGCGGGCGAGGTACTTTCTTGCTGCGCGGCAAGAAAGTACCCAAACGGGTTTGGCAAACACGGCGCCCGCCTCCCCGGCCCTGCGGCGGAGGGCTCGCCAGAGTCTCGCCCGTTCGCGCGGCGCAAGGCCAATCAATTGGCCTTGCGAAACCCCGCGCTCACCCCTCGCTGCGAAAGGCCCGCCGGGCCGGTCGCTAATCGCCTGGATACCTTCCGGCGCTCCGCGCCGGAAATAACTAGCCGGCCAAAATGCGGCCGTCGTCGGACAACGCGGCCGGAATTCTCCGGCGAACCTTCCTCGCTCGGCGGGTCAGAGGGGAAAGAAAACCGTCGCGGGAGGCAGGCTGGAACTAAAATCAATTACCCCTCCATTGCGGTGATTACCGACAAACCACTTTGCAGCATTCCTCTCAAATGCCGAACATTGAACAGTTGGTGAAATCACAGTTTGCAAAGGTGTTTACTGTCGCCGACTGGCCTCTGTTTAAAAAAATGGCCGAGGCAAACTTGCTTGAGGCTGCAACTCTTTTGAAAGCGGACATGCCCATCGAGAGTTCGCTGAAATTAGTTGCGCGAAATTCGAGGAAGCGGCTACTTATTGGTATAGGAATCGAGCTTCTGCTAAAGGCCATCTATCTAAAACAGGGCTATGCAATCAACCGTTCACCGAAGGATAGTCAGCTCAAGTTTCCATTCTTGGCGAATGACGTCAAGGACATACAGCTTGTCGAGGACAAAACTGTGATGCTCAATGAGTTGATCGAAAAGCTAACAATCGTAGTCGTACCGCTTCAGAATAGAACTTCGACGCTCAAGGGCTTACGGATTGCAAAGGTTTTTCGGAATAAGGAGGGGCATGGAGTCACAAGCAGTCATGAGTTCGATCCAACGAACTACACAGATATCGCCTCGTCACTGGTTGATCTTTACCGAGACGCCTTTGGGGAGAAGCTATCCGTTCAATTCTCACTTTCCAAAAACGAAAGAGCAGTTTGGCGCATATCCCCAAATGAATAATGATAAAGGCGCAAAGATACAGCGCAATCACTGACGCATTAACGTCGCTGTCCACCGCACCCACCTCTGGAGCTTTCCCAATATGGAGCCCATTAAGTTCTTGGTTTTGGCCGCATCTCTTCTCGGCACAACCGCCCTATTTGTCTTCTTGGTGCGCAGGGCTCATATCGACAGAAGAATCTACTGGATTGTTGGATGCTCGGCGGCCTCAATCGTATTGCTTGGGCTGCTCAATGGACTGATAGCCTCAGTCATCGCCATAGCGTTCACCTCTGGCTACATTGCCACTCGATTGGACGCACGTCGAATTGGCAAGAGGATTGCCGATTCGATGGGGATCGGGCACAACCTATTTTTTAGTTCAGTTGAGCAAACGCTACCAATGTACCTGACCGCTCTCGCAGTCCTTGAGAGGGAAGGTAATGGCGTGCCCCACGCGCGTCAATTTGTATTGCCTTACTTACTTGGCGGGCTAGATGTGCTTGAGGGACGGTTTGGGCGCCAACCGGAGATTGATGCCGCCAGAAATTCTGTGGAGCCGTTCTTGAAGGAACTTACTCAAGGAACTGCTCAGAAAACTGAGGGCTCGGAATCATAGTTAGCGAATTGCTCCAGAGACTTGACTTACACATCATCGCTATGAGGCTTTGTTTATTTGGCGGTTGCAGTGAACCGATTCAATCTAAGAGCGCGCGATAGAGACCTATGTTCCCTACCCCTCACCCCCGGGGCGTCACGGGCGACGGTTTTCATTCCCCTCTGACCCGCCGAGCGAGGAAGGTTCGCCGGGGAATTCCGGTCGCGTTGTCCGACGACGGCCGCATTTTGGCCGGCTAGTTTAGCGACCGGCCCGGCGAAGCTTTCGCAGCGAGGGCAGCCCGCAGGGCCGGGGAGGCGGGGCGTGCTTCTTTGCCTACTTTCTTGCACGAGCAAGAAAGTAGGTCGCCCGCCGGGGCGAGTCCCGGCAAGCCTCACGTAATTCCTGGATTCCCGCCTGCGCGGGAATGACGGAACATCAATAGTCGGCGCTGGCGACGCGGCGCAGCCACGATCTGGCACCCACCCAACGCCCGTGTCGCCCCCCATCCCCCTCCCAACCTCCCCCTTGAAGGGGGAGGAGACGGTGTTTCAGGCGTTCATGCGATTGCCCTGGCAGCCACCCCGCCCCGGTACAATGCCCCCCTTCAGATGCGGCAGGCCGCACGCCCGCCGCCAGCCCCCGGAAAGACCGTGTCATGACCCGCAAGATCCTCGTTACCAGCGCCCTGCCCTATGCCAACGGCGCAATCCACCTCGGCCACTTGGTCGAATACATCCAGACCGACATCTGGACGCGCTTCCAGAAGATGCGCGGCCATGAATGCTGGTACGTCTGCGCCGACGACACCCACGGCACGCCGATCATGCTGCGCGCCGAGAAGGAAGGCATCACGCCGGAGGCCCTGATCGGCCGCGTCCATGCCGAGCATTCGCGCGATTTCGCCGGCTTCCATGTCGCCTTCGACAACTATCACACGACGCACTCGGACGAGACGCGGCATTATTCCGAGGACATCTACGCCAAGCTCCAGGCCGCCGGCCTGATCGAGGTGCGCTCGATCGAGCAGTACTACGATCCGGTCAAGAACATGTTCCTGCCCGACCGCTTCATCAAGGGCGAGTGCCCCAAGTGCGGCACCAAAGACCAGTACGGCGATGCCTGCGAATCCTGCGGCGCGGCCTATGCGCCGACCGAGCTGAAGAATCCCTACTCGGCGGTGTCGGGCGCGCAACCGGTGCTGAAATCCTCCGACCACTATTTCTTCAAGCTCTCCGATCCGCGCTGCCAGGAATTCCTGCGCCGCGCCACGCGCGAGGTCTGCAAGGCCCAGCCCGAGGCGATCAACAAGCTGCAGGAATGGCTGGGCGAACCCGGCGAGAACAAACTGACCGACTGGGACATCTCGCGCGACGCGCCCTACTTCGGCTTCGAGATTCCGGGTGCGCCGGGGAAATTCTTCTACGTCTGGCTCGATGCGCCGATCGGCTACATGGGCTCGTTCAAGAATTTCTGCGCCAAGAAGGGCCTCGATTTCGACGAATTCTGGGGCAAGAATTCGCAGGCCGAGCTGTACCACTTCATCGGCAAGGACATCCTGTATTTCCATGCGCTGTTCTGGCCGGCCGAACTCGAGCACGCCGGCTATCGCATCCCGACCGGCGTCTTCGCCCACGGCTTCCTGACCGTGGACGGCGCCAAGATGTCGAAGTCGCGCGGCACCTTCATCACCGCCGAGAGCTATCTCGCGCAGGGCCTCAACCCGGAATGGCTGCGCTATTACTTCGCCGCCAAGCTCAACGGCACGATGGAAGACATCGACCTCAACCTCGACGACTTCACCCAGCGCGTGAATTCCGATCTGGTCGGCAAGTACATCAACATCGCCAGCCGCGCCGCCGGTTTCATCGCCAAGCGCTTCGATGGCAAGCTGGTTGCCGGACATTTGGCGGAAACCTTCCGCAAAGAGCTGCCGGGCCTCGCCGAGGCCGGCGAGGAAATCGCCGGCCATTACGAGGGCCGCGACACGGCGCGCGCGCTGCGCCGCGTCATGGCGCTGGCCGACCAGATCAATCAGTATGTGGACAAGAACCAGCCCTGGGTCCTGGCCAAGCAGGAAGGCCAGGAAGCCAGGCTGCACGAGGTCTGCTCGCTCCTGATCAACGCCTTCCGCCTGTTGACGATTTATCTCAAGCCGGTGCTGCCCAAGCTGGCGCAGCGCGCCGAGGAATTCCTCAACGTCGCGCCGCTGCACTGGGGCGATGCCAGCCACCTGCTGCCGCCGGCGCACCTGATCAATGCCTACGAACACCTGATGCAGCGCATCGACCCGAAGCAGATCGAGGCCCTGATCGCCGCCAACCGCGAATCGCTGGAACCCACGGCAGCGCCCGCCGCGCAGGTCGCCGTGTCACCAGCGCCAACTGTTGATCCGCAGTCGCCGCAACGCCACGCGCAGCATCAGCAGGCCACCGAGGACAAGGCGCAGGGCCAGGTGGAACCGAAGGTGCAGCACATCTCGATCGACGACTTCGGCAAGATCGACCTGCGCATCGCGCGCATCGCCGACGCGCAGCACGTCGAGGGCGCCGACAAGCTGATCCGCCTGACGCTGGATCTCGGCGAGGGCGGCACGCGCAATGTCTTCGCCGGCATCAAGTCGGCTTACGATCCGGCACAACTGGTCGGCCGCCTGACGGTCATGGTGGCCAACCTGGCGCCGCGCAAGATGAAGTTCGGCATGTCGGAAGGCATGGTGCTGGCCGCCTCCGATGCCGACGGCAAGTCGCCCGGCCTGTTCCTGCTCTCTCCCGACAGCGGCGCGCAACCCGGTATGCGGGTGAAATGAGGACATTCCCCCCGCCCCCCTTGCCAGGCAAGGGGGTGACGGTGGTTCGCGGGCTGCGCCCGCTCCGGTTCATGGCTGCCTGGCCTTGGAGTCCCCCAAGGGGACTGATGAATCCTCTGCGCAGCGGGCTAAGCGAGCACACGACGCTCGCAAAGCCACTGCGGATTCCTCCGGGGCGCGGCCCAACGGCGGCGAGGCGGTGATGCAAGTTCGCCGCCTGGTCATCAGCGGCATCGTGCAAGGCGTCGGCTTTCGCTACGCCATGATGTCGCAGGCGCGCCTGCTGGGCGTCGCCGGCTGGGTGCGCAACCGCCGCGACGGCAGCGTCGAGGCAATGATCGCCGGCGATGCCATACAGATCGAAGCCATTCTGGAATGGAGTCGCGAAGGTCCGGCCGGCGCCGTGGTCGCCGATGTCATGGTCGAGACCGCCAGCGGCGAGTTCGCCGACTTCGAGCTGCGCCCGACGGCCTGAGCCGACGGCCGGCGGCCAGCGGCTTTCCCCGCTGCGGCCGCATGCCATAATCAGTCCATGTTCCGCCTCTCACGCGATATCCTGATTGGTTTCCTGCTGGTGTGCGCCGCGGCCTGGGGCCTGATGGGAACCCGCACGCTGCGCTTCGCCGACCAGGCGCTCTACGATGTCCAGGTGCGCTGGCTGCGCGCCAACGCACCGACGCCGCTGGCTCACGACGTGGTGGTGATCGGCATCGACGAGGCCGCCTACGAATCCATTCCCGAGCCCACCGCGCTTTGGCATACCCATCTCGGCGCGCTGCTGGCCGGCCTTTCCTCGGCCCAGCCGGCCGTGGTCGGGCTGGCGCTGCCGCTGCCGGTGCGCTCCTACGACTTCCTGGTCAAGGACATCGATTCGGTGCTGCTGGCCGGCATCTACCGGCTGCGCGGCGCGGCGCCGCTGGTGGTGGGCCAGCCGCCCGGCGTCGACCGCAAGCTGCGCCCGATTGCGCCGGAATTGGCGGCCGCGATCGGCAAAAGCGCGATTGCCTCGCTGGCCATCTGCGAGGATACCGACGGCACCGTGCGCCGGGTCAACCAGCGCCGCTGCCGCTCCAACGAAAACCAGGAGCCGCTGGCGCTGGCCATGGCGAAGCACATGGGCCGCCAGGGATCGCTGACCGGCATGATCGACTACAGCGTCGGCGGCGCCATCGAATACACGCCGGTCGCCACGGTGCTGGACTGGATCCGCCGCGGCGAGGACGAGAAGCTGCTGGCCCTGGTGCAGGGCCGCGCCGTGGTGGTGGCGAACCTGCTGCCGACCGAAACCCGCCACCGCCTGCCGGTGCAGCTGGCGGCCTGGGAGCCGGGCAGCCGCACCGAGCCGGGCGCCGTGGTGCATATCCAGGCCCTGCGCTCGCTGCTCGGCCGCGGCCTGATCGAGCGCATGCCGGCGGACTTCACGCTGCTGCTGGCCGGCGTCGGCGTCCTGCTCTGGTTCGGTCGCAGCGACTGGGCGAAGGCCCTGGTGCTGGCCGGCGTCATCGGCGGCTTCGTCGTCGGCTCCACCTTCGCCCTCTGGCACGGCCGCTATCTGCCGGTGGCCAACATCGTCATCGTCACCCTGCTGGCCTTCGCCGCGCGCCATGCCTGGGACTTCGCCCTGCATTTCCGCGAAAAGCAGACTTTGCGCAGCATGTTCGCCGGCCACGTCAGCCCGCAGGTGATGCGCGCCCTGCTCGGCGGCGAGCTGCAGCTGGAACAGAATGGCCAGCGCCGCGAGGTGACCCTGCTCTTCGCCGGCATCCGCGGTTTCGCCGCGCGCGGCGCACAATCCACGCCCGAGGCCATGATCGCCCTGCTCAACCGCTTTCATGCCGCAGCCGCGCTGGCCATCCAGACCAGCGGCGGCGCCGTGGACAAATACGTCGGCGACGGACTGATGGCCACCTTCGGCCTGCCGCAGCCGCTGCCGGCGCCGCAGCGCAACGCGCTGGAAGCCACCCAGGACCTGCTGCTGCGGGTCGACCGGCTCAATGCGGAACTCGCCGCCGAAGGCATCGCCCCGCTGCAGATCGGCATCGGCATCCACTGCGGCGAAGTCCTCGCCGGCTATGTCGGCGCCAGCCAGCGCCGCGAGTTCTCGGTGATCGGCGACGCCGTCGGCATCGCCGGGCGCCTCGAAGCCATGACCAAGCAATACCCGCATCCGGTGATCTGCTCGCAGGAAGTGGCCGCCGCCGTCGACCATGCCGGCGGGCTGGTCGATCTCGGCCACCCGCAGGCCGATCTGCCCGCCCTCTGGGGCTGGACCCCGCCGCTCACGACGCCGCGCGGAGAAGCCAAGTGAGCCCCCTGGCCAGAGGCCGCATCGCGGCTTACCTGGGCCTGATCTGGTTCGTCGGCAGCCGCCATCGCGAACTGCGCCGGCCGTTGCTGCGCGAGCAGCTCTACCGGCAGATCCATGGCGCCGGCGTCGCCGCCCTGCCGGTGATCGGCGTGCTCGCCATGCTCACCGGCGCCGCCGCGGCGACCCAGTTGTCGGCACTGATCGGCGGCGACAGCGACCTGACCCAGCGCATGCTCTTCCTCGGCCTGTTCTACGAGCTGGCGCCGCTGCTCTCGGCGCTGGTGGTGGTGGCGCGCAGCAGCGCCGGCATCGCCTCGGAACTCGCCGTGATGCGCCTGCACGACGAATTCACCGCCCTGCGCCGGCTCGGCGTGCCGCCCGCCGACTACCTGCTGCTGCCGCGCATCGTCGGCATGGCCATCGCCCTGCCGGCCGTGACCGCCTGCTTCCAGGCGGTATCGATAGGCAGCGGCTGGCTCGCCACGGCCCTCGTCGAAGGCCGGCCGCTGGCCGAAGCGGCCGGCCGTTTCCTCGATCTGGCCGACCCCTGGCTGGCCCTGCTGAGCCTGGTCAAGAGCGCGCTGATGGGCGCCGCCGTCGGCATCATCGCCTGCCACCACGGCAGCAGCGGCACGCGCGGCAGCCAGGGCATTTCCGGCGCCGCGATGCAGTCGGTCGGCACCGGCCTGATCGCCGTCTTCGTCATCGACGTGATCTTCGCCCTGCTGCTCTACGTGCTCAGATGAGCCAATTGCATGCAAACGTCGCCGAGCGCAGGCTCTCGCTGTACGAGGGCGAAGCCCTGCGTCTGGCGCTGCCGCTCGACGCCGGCGGCCGCCATCGCCTGGTGGTGGGCGACGACGACATCGCGCACCAGGTGGTGGCAGCACTCGAACACTGCCCCGGCGTCGGCGTGCTGCCCGCCGACGGCGGCCTGCTCGGCAACCAGACGGTGGCCGGGAATTTTGCGCTGGTGCTGCGCTACGACGCCGCCGAAATCCGCGACCTGCGCGACCAGGACCTCGATGCCGCCTTCCAGCTCTGCGGCATGACGCCGGAGCGCGTCGAAGTCCTCGCCCGCGAACAGCCGATGAACCTCGAACGCGGCGAACGCTGGAAGGTCGGCTTCGTGCGCTGGCTGCTGCGCCCGCCCGAACTACTGGTGATCGACCGCCTGTTCGCCGGCCTCACGCGACGCCAGGCCAACGCGCTGATCGCCGTCGAAGCCGTCTATCACGCGCGCCATCCTTTCCGGCCGGTGCTCTTCGTCGATCTCGACAGCCATGAACTGCCCGTGCTGCCCGATTGTCGAAGCTCGACAGAACTTTCCGAACTCGCGGAGGCTTGATGTCCCTGCTGACCCAATACGATGCCGATGCCGCCGCGCTGCGCCGCGGCATCCGGCGCTTCCTGATCGTGGCAGTGCTGGCGACGCTGGCCGTCGCCGCCGCCATCGTGGTGCGCCAGGGGGTGTTCCGCCAGACCACCAGCTACAGCTTCATCACCAACAGCGCCCAGGACATCGTCAAGGGCCAGCAGGTACGCATCGCCGGCTTTCGCGTCGGCTCGGTGGCCGACGTCAACCTCAAGGACGACGGCCAGGTACTGGTGAATCTGGAAATCGATGCCGACCACATGCGCTTCATCACCCATGACGCACGGGTCGAACTGCGCAAGGAAGGCCTGGTCGGCTCGGCCACGCTGGAAATCCTGCCGGGCGCGGACAAGAGCCGCCTCGCGCCGGCGCAGGCGCGACTGGCGTTTTCCCGTGCCGACGGCCTCGCCGCGCTGGCCAACCAGGTGCGCGACGAATTCATCCCCATCCTCAAGGACATCAAAACCATCACCGGCGCCCTGGCCGATCCGCAGCAGGGCCTGCCCGGCACGCTGGCGCAGATCCGCTCGAGTTCGGAAGCGCTCAACACCCTGCTGGCCAACAGCAACCGCCAGATCGAAGGCATCGGCGGCACGGCGATCCGCATCCTCGGCAAGACCGAGCAGGACCTGAAATACCTCGGCCAGACGCTGGAGACCGCCAACCAGCGCCTGCCCGCCATGATCGATCGCACCCAGCAGGTGCTCGATCACGTCGAGAAGATCACCGCCGAGGCCGAAACCAGCGTGCCGCCGGCACTGCGCGACGGCAGTTCGGTCGCCGCCGACGTGCGCGAGATCGTCAGCGGCGCGAAGCAAGCCTGGCCGATCCGGAATTTCGTCGATGCGCCGGCGCCGGCCACGCTCAAGGCCGACAGCGACCCGCGCGGGGAGGCTGCCCGTGCGCGCTAGCCTCTTGCTGTTGGTGACCCTGATCCTTGCCGGCTGCGGCTCGACGCCGCAACCGCCCGAGCCGCAGCGCCTCAGAGCCGCGCTGGAAGCCGAAAGCGAAGGCGCAAAGCGCTACGAGCGCGGCGACTATGCCTTCGCCGCGCGCCGCTTCGACACGGCCGTGCGCCTCTACGCCGCGATCGACGATAGCCGCGGCGCCGCGCGCAGCCGGCTGCACCTGGCGCGCAGCGAACTCGCCCTGGGCCGCGCCGAGGCCGCGCTGGGCGTGCTGGCGACCGCGGCAGGCAGCGCCGATGCCGGCCTGGCGCTGGACATCCTGCTGCTCAAGGCCCAGGCGCAACTCGCGCTGGCACACGATGCGGAGGCGCGGCAAAACCTCGCCGCCGCCGCCGGACTATGCGCCGGCACTTGTGCCCAGGCCGCCAGCCTGCATCTGCTGCAGGCACGCGCCGCGCTCGCTGCCCGGGACGCGGCAAACGCGCTGGCACATGCCGAAACGGCGCTGAAACTGTTGCAGGGCAAGGACTTGGCGCATGAAACCGGCAATGCCTGGCGGCTGGTCGCCGCCGCGCGACTGGCTACCGGCGATGCCGCCGGCGCCTTGCCTGCGGCGCAGGCGGCACTCGACATCGACCGCCGCCTGGCGTTGCCCGAAAAGATCGCCGGCGACTGGCTGCTGATCGGCGACATCCGGCGCAAAGTTGGCGCTGGCGATACGGCGGCCGCCTACCGGCGTGCGCTCGCTGTGGCCGACGCCGCCGGTTTGATTCAAATATCAATGATGGCGACACAAGCTTTGAAGGATATCGGCATGGAGAAAAAACCTGCCCGCTGACTACCCCAAACGGCATATTTGGCGGTATGCTTGAAGCCTCGCTTAACCACCCGCAGAGGAGAGCATCATGGCCCGCAAGAAGAAACTCGATTTTTCTGACATAGCCGATGCCCGCAAGAAAGAGCAGCTGAACCAGAAGGATTTCTGGACGCGCTACGGCGTCACCCAGTCGGGCGGCTCGCGCTACGAATCCGGCCGCAACATTCCGAAGCCCCTGGCCATCCTGTTGTGGCTGCATCGCTCGGGCAAGGTCACGGACAAGGATCTCGCCGACGCCCTGAAGTAAGCTGCAGGGCATTTGTGCGGCCCGCACTGCCGGGGCCGCCGGCGAACGAAAGACGGCAATCATGATCGAAACGGCACGTGGCACGGTCCACGAGTGGCAGCGCGACCATATGGGCCACATCAATGTGCGCGCCTACATGGAGTTCCTTGACGCTGCCTGCTGGCAGTTCTATGCCATGCTGGGCATGACGCCCTCGCTACTGCGCAGCGGCGCGCTGCATCTGGCCGCCGTGCAGCAGAACATCAGCTACCAGAAGGAGTTGTACCCCGGCGACACCGTGGCGGTGCGCACCGGGGTTCTGGAAATTCGCGGCAAGGTGCTGCGTTTTCGCCATGAGCTGTTCAATACCGAAACCGGGGACATCTGCTCGGTCTGCGATTTCACCGTGGTCTGCCTCGACCCGAAGACCCACAAGTCGCGGCTTTTTCCGGATGAAGTCACGGTCAAGGCACTGGCATTTATCCTGCCCGCAACGGCATAGCCCCCCCACTTCGCCCGCAAACCATGAAGAAAGACACCGCGGCCGATCCGCTGCAGGAGTTCGAGCCGGAATTCGTTGCCGGCCTGAAAAAGATTTTCGAGGAAATGATCGTCTTCAACCAGGTCCTCGGCCTCAAGATCGCCTCGATCACGCCGGAGCGCGTCATGGGCCGCATCGCCATGCGCCACGAACTGGTCGGCAGCCCCAACCGGCTCCATGGCGGCGTCATCAGCGCAAGCCTCGACGCGATGGGCGGCCTGGCGGTGATGGCGGCCATCGGCGCGCGCCACATGGACGAAGCGCCGGCGCAACGACTGCACCGCTTCGGCAAGCTGGGCACCATCGATTTGCGCATCGACTACCTGCGCCCCGGCATCGGCGAGCACTTCGAACTGCACGCCGAAGTCCTGCGTCTCGGTTCGCGCGTCGCCACCACGCGCATGGAATTCCGCGGTGCCGACGGCAAGCTGCTGTCGACGGGCTCGGGCGCCTATATCGTTTCCTGAGCCCGGCTCGGGCTGCTACAGGCGCGTCACCAGCGCTTTCACGATGGCCAGATAGGGCGCGGCCTCCGGGGTATTTTCCGCCGGCGCCCAGGGCGCCTTTTCCGCCGCGGTGAAGGGCCGGTAGGGACCGGCCTTGGCTTCGAGAAACACCGTATCGGCTTCCAGCGCCACGGCCGTATGCCAGGTGCCGTGGGGAATATCGACGCCGAGCGCCGCGCCGCCAGCGCCAACTTTCACGCTGCGCACGATGCCCCCTTCGTCGTCGAACAGCACCAGCCCGAGCAGGCCGCGCAGGACGACGAAGGTTTCGTCCTTGTCCGGATCGAGATGGCGATGCGGCGGAATATAGGAATCCGGCTGCATGGCGTTGAGCAGGCGATGGGCCGGATGATCGTCGGTCGGGTGGAAATTGCGGTTCTTGCGCCGGCGCGGGTTGGCCGCAGCCTCGGCGCAGAGCGCATCGAGCAGCGCGTTGTCGATCAGCGTGATCATTGGTAGATCACTTTCACGTTCTCCGCCTTGAGCCAGTCGGTGAGGCCCGCCAGCAGCGCATCGTCGAGCCGCACGCGCCAGCTTTCGGGCAGCGGCAGTTCGGCCGTCGCATCGCCGTTGCGGTAGGAGAGCCGCACCGGGCAGGGGCCGTTGCGGAAGGGACTCAGCAGCGCCTGCAGGCGCCTGGCGTCGGAGCCGCCGTTCATGGTCAGGCGCAGGCCGCGGGCATAGCGGCCGCGCGCCTCGGCCAGGGTGTAGAGCTTGTCGGCGGTGATGCGCAGGCCGCCGCTGTAGTCGTCCTTCTGTACCTTGCCTTCGACCAGCAGCAGTTCGTCTTCCTTGATCTTGGCCCGCTCGGCATCCCACAGTTCGTTGAACACCGTGACTTCGAGCTGGGTGCTGCCGTCGTCGAGCACCACCACGGCCATCTTGCCGCGGCGGGTCATCTGCGTGCGCGTGGACATCACCACGCCGGCCAGCAGCACCGGCTCGCGCTGCGGTTCGAGCTGGCCCAGCCGTCGCTTGACGAAGAAACCCAGCTCGGCAGCGTAGGCGTGGTAGGGATGGCCGGAAAAGAAGTAGCCCAGCGCCGGCTTTTCATTCATCAGCTGTTCGCGTTCCGTCCAGCGCGGCACATGGGCAAGATGCGCGTAGTGCGCGGTGTCTTCCTGGGCCCCGGCACCCATGTCGAACAGGCCGCCCTGCATGGCATTGCGCTCGGCCTGCTCGGCGGCTTCGAGGGCGACGCCGGTCGAGGCCAGCAGCTTGGCGCGATGATCATCTATACCGTCGAACGCGCCGGCACGGATCAGGGCCTCGATCACGCGGCGATTGACCACGCGCTTGTCGATGCGGCGGCAGAAATCGAACAGGTCGCGGAAGGGGCCGTCGCCGGGTTTGTCACCCTCCCGGGCTTTCAGGATCACCGACAGCGCCGCCTCGCCGGTGCCCTTGATGGCACCGAGGCCGTAGCGGATGGTCTTGCCGTCGACCGGGCGGAAGCGGATGCCGCTGTGGTTGATGTCGGGCGGCAGGAACACCAGGCCGTTGTCGATGGCGTCCTTGTAGAAGAACTGCACCTTGTCGGTGTTGGCCATTTCCGAGGACAGCGTCGCGGAAACAAACGCCGCCGGATGATGCTGCTTGAGCCAGCCGGTGTGGTAGGCCACCAGCGAGTAGGCCGCCGCGTGCGACTTGTTGAAGCCGTAGCCGGCGAACTTCTCCATGACGTCGAAGATTTCGTTGGCCTGGCCGGCGCCGATGTTGTTCTTGCCCGCGCCCTCGACGAACACGGCGCGCTGCTGGTCCATCTCCTCCTTCTTCTTCTTGCCCATGGCGCGGCGCAGCAGGTCGGCGCCGCCCAGGCTATAGCCGGCCGCCACCTGCGCGGTCTGCATCACCTGCTCCTGGTACACCATGATGCCGTAGGTGTTGGCCAGCACCGGCTCCAGGCTCGGATGCGGGTAGACGACTTTCTCGCGGCCGTGCTTCCTGGCGATGAAGGTCGGGATGAAGTCCATCGGCCCCGGCCGGTACAGCGCGTTCAGCGCGATCAGGTCTTCCAGCCGATCCGGCCGCGCCTGCACCAGCGTGTCCTTCATGCCGCCGGATTCGAACTGGAACACCGCCGTGGTGTTGGCGGTCTTGAACACCGCGTCATAGGTTTCGCGGTCGTCGAGCGGCAGGGTGGCGAGGTCGATGTCCGCGCCCTCGACTTCCTTCGCCAGGCGCACCGCCTCGTCGAGTATGGTCAGGGTGCGCAGGCCGAGGAAGTCGAACTTGACCAGGCCGGCCTTCTCCACGTCGTCCTTGTCGAACTGCGAGACCACCGACTCGGCGCCGGCTGCGGCGTAGAGCGGGCAGAAATCGGTGAGCTTGCCCGGCGCGATCAGCACGCCGCCGGCATGCATGCCGACGTTGCGCGTGAGGCCTTCGAGCTTGAGCGCCAGCGTCCAGAGTTCGGCGACTTCCTCCTCGGCCTCGATTCTTTGCCGGATCAGGGGTTCCTTCGCCAGCGCATCGGCCAGCGTGATGCCGAGTTCGTTGGGGATCAGCTTGGCGAACTGGTCGACGAAGTTGAAGCCGAGGTCGAGCACGCGGCCGACGTCGCGGATCACCGCCTTGGCCGCCATGGTGCCGAAGGTGGCGATCTGCGACACGGCATGCGCGCCGTATTTCTTCTTGACGTAATCGATGACGCGGTCGCGACCTTCCTGGCAGAAGTCGATGTCGAAGTCGGGCATCGAGACCCGTTCCGGATTCAGGAAGCGCTCGAACAGCAGGTCGTAGCGCAGCGGATCGAGGTCGGTGATGCCCAGGCTGTAGGCCACCAGCGAACCGGCGCCGGAGCCGCGCCCGGGGCCGACCGGCACGCCGTTGTGCTTGGCCCAGTTGATGAAGTCGGCGACGATCAGGAAGTAGCCGGGGAAGCCCATCTTGATGATGGTGTCGATCTCGAAGTCGAGCCGGTCGACATAGGTCTGGCGCTGCTTCTCGCGCTCGGCCGGGTCCGGGTAGAGCAGCTCCATGCGGCGCACCAGGCCGGCATGCGACTCGCTGGCGAGGAAGGCTTCCAGCGGCTCGCCGCCCGGGGTCGGGAAATCCGGCAGGCGGCTCTTGCCCAGTTGCACCGTCAGATTGCAGCGGCGGGCGATTTCCACCGAATTCTGCACTGCCTCGGGCAGGTCGGCGAAGAGTTCCGCCATCTCGGCCTGGGTCTTGAAATACTGCTCCGGGCTATAGCGCTTGGGTCGCCGTTTGTCGCCCAGCACATAGCCGTCGGCGATGCAGACCCGCGCCTCGTGCGCCTTGTAGTCCTCGCGCTGGAGGAACTGCACCGGGTGCGTCGCCACCAGCGGCAAGCCCAGCCGGGCGGCAAGATCGACGCTGGCCGCGACCAGCACCTCGGCAGCGGCGGCATCGCGGCCGGCAGGTCGCTGCAGCTCGATGTAATAGGCCGCGGGAAACAGTTGCGCCCAGACCTGGGCGCGCACGTCGGCCTGGTCCAGCTTGCCGGCGGCCAGCATCTGCCCGATATCGCCCAAGGGGCCGCCCGATAGCGCGATCAGGCCGCTGTTGTCGCCCTGGCCGAGCTGGGCGCGCGTGATCTCGGCGCGACCGTGGCGGCGCGGCGCCAGGTAGGCGGCGGACAGCAGTTCGCAGAGGCGCAGGTAGCCGGCGCGGTTCTTCGCCAGCAGCAGCAGGCGCGCCGGTCCATCGTGCTTGTCGCCGGCATCCTCGTCGCCGATCCAGATATCGCAGCCGATGATCGGCTTGATGCCGGCGCCGCGCGCCGCGGAATAGAACTTGACCATGCCGAACAGGTTGGCGAGGTCGGTGATCGCCAGGGCCGGCTGGCCGTCGGCCGCGGCCTGCGCGATGGCCTCATCGATGCGCGTCAGGCCATCGGTGATCGAGTATTCGCTGTGCAGCCGGAGATGGACAAACCTGGGGAGGGACGACGGGGCGGACATGGCAAGGCGATTTTACTCCCGCGCCCGCAGCACGAGAGCCTGAATTCCATGCCGCCGGGACCCGCCGCCGTGCGGGCAAAGCGGCGCCCATACACCCCGGCGCCGCTGTCCGGCTTACTTCTTGGCCGGCGCCGAAACGGCCTTGGTGAACATGTAGAAAATCGCGTTCTTGAATTCCGCGTCGGTCAGGTCGGCACGGCCGCCGCGCGCCGGCATGCCGTGATGGCCGCGGATGGCGCCGAGCGCCAGGGCATCGAGGCCCTTGCTGGCGCGCTTGGTCCAGTCATCTCGGTCATCGATGCGCGGCGCATGCTTCTTGCCGGGACCATGACATTCGATGCATTTTGCATTGACCACGCTCTCGGCGCTGCGGTCGGACACGACAGCCGCGGTCGGCGCCGCAGCACTTTCGGCGGCCTTTTCGGCCGACTGCACGGTGCCGGCACCGATTGCAAACGGAATCGCCAGCAGCATCACGGTCTTGCGTTTCATGATTATCTCCAGGAGTGAGAAAGTGTCGAGTTGCTGAAGATTCTAGTCCTTCGACACCCGTCATTCGTGGCAGATAAAAGCTGCGTATCGGCGCATAACCGGCCTCACTGAGCGCCGAAACCAGCACCAAAATCCTTGCGCCGCAAGGCTTTCGGTTTACAGGGGTTCAGATCGGCCGCTGCACCCAGTCCAGCAGCGGCTGCCACTGCTCGAGGTCCTTCTCCGCACGGCTGGCCGCCAGCTCGAAAATGCTCATGCCATGGGCGGCGGCCTGCACGTAGTTCTGCGTGTCACGCAGGTGGGCCACCACCGGCAGGCCGGTATCGGCGAGGAAGCGTTCCAGTTCCGCCGCGGCGCGGGTGCGCGCATCGACGCGCATGGCAACGATGGCGACGAAGGCTTCATGCTTGCGGATTTCCTTTTCCTCGGCCAGGGCGTCGAGGAAATGCCGCGTCGCGAGGATGTCGAAAATCGACGGCTGCAACGGCACGATCACGCGCCGCACCAGCTTCAGCACCTGGCCCAGCTTCTTGCCGTGGAGGCCGGCCGGCGTATCCAGCACGACGTGCGTAGTGTCCTTGGGCGGCCGCGCCGGCTGCTCGGGAGCGATCTCCCAGGTGGCGATATGCGGCAGCCCCGGCGCACGCAGCTTCAGCCATTCGCGCGAGGACTGCTGGCGGTCGATGTCGCCGAGCATGACGCGCCGGCCCTGGCGGGCGAAAAACGCCGCCAGATTGGTCGCCAGTGTCGTTTTGCCCACCCCTCCCTTGGGATTGGCGATCAGAAAGGACTCCATGGACGTGGACTCTACCACCGGCGACAAAGACCCTGATCCTGATATGGATCAATTACAGAACGGTTTTGCACGCCTAGCCTGCACCACGACATAAATCTTGAGGGAAACATCATGTTCTTATTCGACCTGTTGTTCGGCAACAAGAAAACTGCTGCGCCCCCTGCCCGCGAGCCGGTCATCGTCAATGTTCCCGCGCCTGCGCCGGAGACAAAGGCAGCCCATGCGCCTGGCACGCACATCAATCACGACGCCAAGCTGATCACTTCCCTCAAGGAAGACCACCAGAAGCTGCTCAAAACCTTCCAGGCGATCGGCGCCGCCAGTTTCGCCGGCGAGATGGTCAAGGTGCAGGGCCTGCTGGGCCAGTTCCAGACCATGATCATGGATCACCTGCTGAAGGAAAATGTCCGCCTCTACGTCTACCTCGAACATCTGCTGGCGAACGACTCGGTCAGCCACCAGATGATGCACGGCTTCCGCCACGAAATGGACGGCATCGGGCGCGTGGTGGTGGGCTTCCTCGAAAAATACAAGGCGATCGGCGAGTATCCGGAACTGAGCGACGCCTTCGCCACCGACCTGCGCGGCATCGGCGAGGCCCTGGTGGCGCGCATCAAGCGCGAGGAAGACATCCTTTACCCGATGTACTCGCCGCCGAACTGAATTAGCAGTCAGTCAACAAGGGAAAGGCGCATTCCCTGCAGGAGCGAGCTTGCTCGCGATAAGCCGTTGTCGCGAGC
>NZ_JASJPC010000009.1:0-120421 GCF_031426875.1 Sulfuritalea sp. | reverse complement strand
ATTTATTCGACCTCAGTTGCATATGGCATAGCACTGTCCGCATGATTGAGAACAGACCCTAGAATTTGCATCGTGTCGGCGAGACTTTCCTTGGTAGCATCGGTTCCCAGTTTTGACAACTGCCGGTAGGCCCACTTCACGATGTATGCCATCCAACGTTACCGAGCCGCGATCAAAGCCTGGTGCTGGCGAGTCAACTTCAGGCGACAAGGAAAATTCTATTCCAAGACCTTTTACGACTTGACCTGTGGTGGCTCTAAGGAGGCAAAGGCGGCCGCCATTGCTTGGCGAGACGAGCAACTGGCGGCAATCAAGGCACTTACCTTGATCGAGTTCCACCAGCAAAAGCGCTCCAACAACTTGAGCGGGGTACCGGGGGTCCATTTTCATAAGACGCCCGCCCAACCTCTGGGCTTTTGGCAGGCAAACATCAAGACCAACGATGGCAAGCGCGTGGCCAAGTCTTTTTCGGTACGCAAATATGGCGAACGGGAAGCGTTCCGCCTAGCTGTCGCCGCTCGATCGGAACTGCTGGCCAAGGTCGAGAACCGACCTTACCTGTATCACGCCGTCGCCAAACGGCTCTCCAAGCAGTAATAAGTGGGCAATCAGACGACTCACTTCAACGCTTGCGCGAGGTCTTGATCCGTCACCTTCTCGGAGCGATGCAGCCAGAACAGGGTCAAGAGGGGCTTCAGAATATTGCGCCCGGATTCGTAGCGGGATCCGCCCGATTGGGTGACACCGTAGCGAATCCAGAAATCCTTCTGTGTTACTGCGCGCTCAAATATGACCAGGCTGCGCAATTTACAGTGACCATGAGGTCCGGAATTCGCCTATTTGATCAAACAGCCTATTTGATCAAAACTTGATCAAATCCCTCCGCCTGCATCACTATCAACCCGTTCGGCATATCTCCGCGGCAAAATCTTAGGAGCCGTTGAAATGTCCGGGCTAGCTATATCCATGTAGGTCGTGTGATTTCCTACCTTCACGAAGGCGGACTCAGCTAAGATTTTCGCTTTGGGCCATGCTGCGAAAAATTTTCCACACTGAGTTTTCGACTATATTTATTCGCTGTAACGTTGCAGTGCCGGTTTGTGGCCCTGAGTTTTCGACTTCGGACAATTCAAGACGCAAATCGCCTGCCCGGGAACCTGCTGGAATGCGTGATGGCAGTTTCCGACTCTAATTGGTCGGAGCAGCCGGGGTGCCGATTCGCAAGCCCCGCGACTGAGCCAATTGCTGCGATCATTCGCTTTGCTTCGGAGCCGAGACATGAGACGACTTTTCATTCCCCTGCTGTTCGCTGCCTGCACCGCTCACGCCGACGAAGTCCAGGTCGCCGTCGCCGCCAATTTCACCGCGCCGGCGAAGCTTCTCGCCGCCGCTTTCGCCAAGGACAGCGGACACAAGGCGCAACTGTCCTTCGGCGGCACCGGCAAGTTCTACGCCCAGATCAGGAACGGCGCGCCCTTCGAGGTGTTGCTGGCCGCCGACGACACGACTCCGGCCAGGCTGGTAGCCGATGGCGCGGCTGTCGCCGGCAGCCGCTACACCTACGCCGTCGGCCGCCTTGTGCTGTGGTCGGCGCAGCCCGGCTACGTGGACGACCAGGGTGCGGTGCTGGCCAGGGGCGGCTTCAAGCACCTCGCCATCGCCAATCCGAAACTCGCGCCCTACGGCGCCGCCTCGATCGAGGCGCTGACCGCGCTCAAGCTGCTCGATGCCGTGCAGGCTAGATTCGTCCAGGGCGAGAACATCGCCCAGGCCCACCAGTTCGTCGCCAGCGGCAATGCCGAGCTGGGCTTCGTCGCCTTGTCCCAGGTGATGCAGGACGGACGCCTCGCCGCGGGCTCCGCCTGGATCGTGCCGGCCCGGCTGCACCAGGCCATCCGGCAGGATGCGGTGCTGCTCGAAAGAGGCCGCGGCAAGCCCGCCGCAGAGGCGTGGCTCAAGTACCTCAAAGGCAACGCGGCGCAGGCGATCATCAAGTCCTTCGGCTACGAAATCTAGTCGGGCTGCCCTGGCGGGCGATATCGCGCTAGCATTCGCTCCATGCCGAGTTTACCCAACCTCACCGCCGACCTCGGCGCCGTCTGGCTCACCTTCAGGCTGGCGACCGTCACCACCGTCTTGCTGCTGCTGATCGGCACGCCGATCGCCTGGTGGCTGGCGCGCACGCGCTCCTGGTGGAAGGGCCCGGTGGGCGCCGTGGTGGCGCTGCCCATCGTGCTGCCGCCGACCGTGATCGGCTTCTACCTGCTGCTGCTGATGGGCCCCGACGGTGCGGTCGGCCGCTTCACCGAATGGGCCGGCATCGGCCTCTTGCCCTTCACCTTCTGGGGCCTGGTGGTGGCCTCGGTGTTCTATTCCATGCCCTTCGTCGTGCAGCCGATCCAGAACGCCTTCGAGGCCATCGGCGAGCGGCCCCTGGAAGCCGCCGCGACCTTGCGCGCCGCGCCGCTCGATGCCTTCTTCAGCGTCGCGCTGCCGCTGGCGAGGCCCGGCTTCCTCACCGCGACGATCCTCGGCTTCGCCCACACCGTCGGCGAGTTCGGCGTGGTGCTGATGATAGGCGGCAACATCCCGGACAAGACCCGCGTCGTCTCGGTGCAGATCTACGACCACGTCGAGGCGCTGGAATATGCCCAGGCGCACTGGCTGGCCGGCGGCATGGTGGTCTTCGCCTTCCTCGTGCTGCTGGCGCTGTACACGCTGACCGGACGGAAAGCCCGATGAGCATCGCGGCGCAATTCAAATTGGACTGGCCCGGCTTCAGCCTCGATGTCGACCTCGACCTGCCGGGTCGCGGCGTCACCGCCCTGTTCGGCCAGTCCGGTTGCGGCAAGACCACGCTGCTGCGCTGCATCGCCGGACTGGACCGCGGCGCCGGCCGGCTCGCCATCAACGGCGAAACCTGGCAGGACGCCGGCGTTTTCCTGCCGACGCACCGGCGCCCGCTGGGCTACGTGTTCCAGGACGCGCGCCTGTTCGCCCATCTCGACGTCGGCCGCAACCTCGACTACGCCCGGCGCCGCGCCGCCAGCGGCAACTCCCGGGGCGATGCCGCCATCGTCGAGCTGCTGGGCCTCGGCCCCCTGCTCGAACGCCTGCCCGAGCGGCTTTCCGGCGGCGAGCAGCAGCGCGTGGCGATCGCCCGCGCCCTGCTTTCCGCACCGCGCCTGCTGCTGCTGGACGAGCCGCTGGCCGCGCTCGACCATGCGCGCAAGCAGGAAATCCTGCCCTATCTGGAACGCCTGCGCGACGAGCTGGACATCCCCGTGATCTATGTCAGCCACGCCGCCGACGAAGTCGCCCGGCTCGCCGATCATCTGGTTGTCATGGACGGCGGCCGTGCCGTGGCGCAGGGACCGCTGGCCGCAACCCTGGCGCGCATCGACCTGCCGATCCGCCTCGGTGAGGATGCCGGTGCGGTATTCGCCGCCACCGTCGCCGAGCGCGATGCCGAGTGGCATCTGGCGCGTGTCGAATTCGACGGCGGCGAACTCTGGGTGCGCGACAGCGGCGTCGCCGTGGGGCGCCAGGTGCGGGTGCGCATCCTGGCGCGCGACGTGTCGCTCGCCAACAGCCGCCACGACGACGTCAGCATCATGAACCTGCTGCCGGCCACCGTCCTCGCCCACGCCGCCGAGGATCATCCGTCGGCAATCCTGGTGCAGCTGCGCGTCGGCGGCACCAAGCTGCTGGCGCGTCTGACGCGGCGCTCGGCGCAACGCCTCGACCTCGCCCCGGGGCGAGAGGTCTGGGTGCAGATCAAGGCCGTTGCCCTGATCGGCTAGCGGACATGCAGATCGACTTCGCGACCGCCGCCGACCTCGACGCCATGGCCGGGCTGCTCGGCGAACTGTTCGCGCTCGAAGCCGACTTCAAACCCGACCGCGCCAGGCAGCTCGCCGCCCTGCGCTGGATCCTCGACCATCCGGCCCACGGCCGCCTCTTCGTCGCCCGTGACGGCGACAGGGTGGTCGGCATGGCCAATGCGCTGGTCAGCATCAGCACCGCCGAGGGCGGCCCGGTGCTGATGCTCGAAGACGTGATCCTCGCCGCCAGCCACCGCGGTGGCGGCCACGGCCGAAAACTGGTCGAGCATGTGCTGGCCTGGGGGCGCAGCCAGGGCATGCGCCGCGTCACGCTGCTCGCCGACCGCGACAACGCCGCCGCGCTGGCTTTCTACGAACGCCTCGGCTTCGAAGAGTCGGCGATGGTGGTACGGCGCAGGAGCTTGTAGCGCCGCGGGTCGCCGCGATGGCATCGCGGCGCGGATTCGCTTGACCGAGGACTATAACCATAGTTATAGTGTGGCGATTTGCTGTTCGGTCGAGCCGAATCGACCATTCCCCGGGGCGACATTCTCTTACCATGTGGTGGAAGTGCGACGTTCAGTTTTACCGGACCATCCTCAGGCTGAAAGTCTGGGCGCGGAACGAACCCGAGGCACGTCGCAAGATCGAACGCATGTACCAGGTCGCCACGATTCAGGATATCGCGCCGGTCGACAAAAGCGGCTTCACGCACTGCGTCGCGGCCGAGCCGGAATCCGCGGTGGACCGCTTCCGCCGCTTCCAGGTCCCGGGGGCATGAAGGCCTTGTTTGACAAAACCGACAAGCAGCACGCCAATTCGATTGAAAGCCTGATCGGTGCCGGCACGGTGCTTTCCGGCCACATCGTTTTTTCCGGCGGTCTGCGCATCGACGGCGAAGTCCGCGGCAACGTGCGCTCGGCCGACGGCCAGGCGAATACCCTGGTGGTCGGCGAACAGGGGCGCATCGAGGGCGACATCGAAGTCGCGCGCCTGATCGTCAATGGCCTGATCAAGGGCCGCGTCGATGTCACCGAATTCGTCAAGTTGCAGTCCAAGGCCCAGGTCGATTGCGACCTCGCCTACGCCGTGGCCGAGATTCATTCGGGGGCGGTGATCCACGGTCAACTGGCGCAGGGACCGCGCGTCGCCGGGGGCGCGGAATCGCAGCAAGCGGACGCCGTGCCGCTGCAGAATCCGTAAGGCGGGTACTGCCACTCCCAGACCGCCGCCGCATCGCGGCCGCGCACCCGCAATCGTCAGCCGTGCGCGAACAGTTGCGTGCCGAAAGCGACTGTCACCACGAGCGCTCCGCCAGCGAGAATCCAGCCGGTAAACCGGGGATGGCCTTCGGTCCACCGGTCGAAATCCATATGCATGGTGTCCACGTTCGGCGCCTGCTGGCGGAATGAATACCAGCGATTGGCACGCGATTCGATCGCACTCAATGCACTCGGGAAAAATATCAGCATGATGCCGACGGCAATCGCGGCGATGCCACCCGCGATGAGACACCAGCGCGCGCTGGCAATGATCAGTACGACAAGGCTACGGGGGGCATCGATGCGAAGCATGGTGGCGATCCTGGCAACGTCGACTTGCGTTATCAGGACAAGTGTCGAATAGGCTGCGACGAGGATGAAAATCCCGCCGATCAGGTGTCGGTTTCGCGCCACGGCCGCACTTGTGTCGCGCGGTATGGCCAGCCACTTTGTGCTGTGTCGCATTGAAACCCAGCGGTTCACGATGCCGAACATCCGGTGCATGCGCACGTGATCAAGCACGAGCCCGACGCCAACGGCAAGGCCGATAATGCCGAATACGAAAAAGAACCGAACCATGAACTGGCTTAGAAACGGATCGGTCATGGGATTGAGCATGGGAGGCATCAAGGTATCACCCGAATGATTAGGAATCGGACCGTCCACCGACGCCGGTCGGGAAGTAGCAGACCTTCATCGTCGCCGCCGACCGCGTTTCTCATCACATAAAGCCACGAACTGCAGCATACGCTAGCAGGATCGGTCCGTCGCTTCTGTACGTTTGCGCACACTGCGCCTGAAACTGCGGCACCTGCCGGCTCTGTTTGCAGCACGCAGGTGCTCCGGGGACGCAGGCCGAGGGCTGCCCTCAGGCCTGCTGCCGTTTTGCCGCGACGAATCCGGCGGTGACCATGTCCATGCTATTCACATGATTGACGAACCACTCGCCGACCGCCGCGTCGATCCAGTCGCGCAGGGCCTCGAGGTTTCCTTCGCGGCGCCAGAGCTCGATGCGCGCCGCCATGTCCGCCAGTACCGCGTCGTGTTCGCCCTTGTGCACGGCATAGACCGGGAATCCCGCCTCCTGCATCGCCGCTTCTTCGTCGGCGAAGTGGCGGATGGTGTGCCGCTGCAGTTCGTCGAGCAGGCCATCGATGCCGTCCGCCGCACCGGTGGCGATCCGGTCGAGCAGTCTGTCGCGCAGGGCGGCGAATTCCTCGTGGTCGCGGTTCATGAAATCGAGAGCGACTTGCGGGAAGGCTAGGGGCTTGCGGGTCATTGCCTGGGCTTCCTGGCTTCGCTCGCGGATCGGCAGTTGCCTGCGAGCGGGGGTTGAACGGGACGGGTGGATTACTTGCGGCAAGCATACCCGATACGGCAACGGTCAAGCTTCGATGGCGGTCCGTTCCACCCGCCAGGTCAAGGCATTTGCAGTATCGGCTCGATAAGCGTCAAAATACATCACCCCTTCAGGACGCCCGCACGACATGGACCAGGACATACCCAACGGCAGCTTGCGCATCATCGACGGCCGCGAGCGCAGTTACACGGACGGCTACTGGATCAAGACCTATCCGGTGCCGGAGGAGGATAGCCTGCAGGCCAAGCGCGGGCTGATCCAGGCGCTGACGCGGCGTCTGTTCAACCACACCGAGCACGGGCTCAACATTCCCGGCTATCGCCTGGCCGAGGCGCGGCAGGCCTATCAGGACGAGACCGATCCCGGCAAGAAGCGGGTCAAGGGCGCCATGTACGCCGGCGCCCTGTTCAACCGCGCCACCGACATCTTTACCCGGCTGGTGGACCTGCAATCGGCCGGCGTCGAAATTTCCTCCAGCAACGACCTGATGCGCGAATGCGGGCGCTGCCTGCAGGAGGCTCTGTCCCTGTGTTCACTGGTACTGCACCGCAGCGGCGAGGAAGGCATCGACGAACTGTGGGGCGAGCCCTTCCGTGCCTTCTCGATTCCGCTCGCCGACTTCTACGCGACGCGCTACGTGAAAATGGCCCAGGCCATGCGCGGCATCGACACCCTCGCCGAGGCCATGATCCGCACCTTCGCCACGCCGATGTTTCCCGGCATCGAGCCGACCATTCGCGAGTTTGCCCGCGTCGCCCGCATCAAGGTGGAGACCCTGCGCACCGACCGCGAAATCTTCGACATCTGGGCCGAGATGGTCGCGGCCGGCGAGCGCCTGGCCAATTTCCGCCCGTTGCTGGGCAACCCCGACAGCGAGCACGAACAGCGCGTGGCCTCCTTCGGCACCCAGTTGATCTGCAATGGCCGCGACCTGATTTTCCACATCACGCGGGCCCGCGTCCCGATGCCGAAAAGCACCCGGGAATTCGTCGAACGCTGCGACACTTACGCCGCCACCGGCATCGTCACCATGATGCCGATACCGCTGCCCGGCTGAGAACAGGAGCACGCTCATGGCGCACACCAAGGCAAACTGGTCGGAGGCCATCGTCACCGGGCTGCCCGCCATCGACAGCCAGCACAAAGCCTTGTTCGACATGGCCGCAAGCTTTCGCGGCAACGGCGATCAGATTCGCGTCATGCACACGCTGACCATGCTCTGCGACTACGCCAATACGCACCTGAGGGACGAGGAAGCGATGCTGGAGAAAATCGCCTACCGCAAGCTCGACGAGCACCGCCTGCAGCACCAGGAGTTCCGCCGGATGCTGGGCAGGCTGCTCGACGAAGCGCGCAGCCTGACGCTGGACCACATTGCCGACCGCATCGAGGAACTGATCAACGGCTGGTTCTACCATCACATCCTGACGGTGGATGCCGAATATGTCGCCGACGTAAAACGGCATCAGGCGGCATCTGCATCCGGATCGGCCGCCGATCCCCGCTAGGCCCGCGCCGGCCGGCGGCCACGAGTTGGTCAGGAGTTGGCCAAGAGTTGGCGCTGGCGATACGGCGATTCAGGCGCGCAATTCCGCGCTGCTGAACGGCAGGCGGCCCGGATATTTTCCGGTCGCGGCGCCGATGGCGTTGGCCACCGCGGGTGCCAGAGGCGGCACGCCCGGTTCGCCGATGCCGGTCGGCTTGGCGGTGGACGGCAGGATATGCACCTCGACCTGCGGCATTTCATCGATGCGCAGCAGCGGGTAGCCGTCGAAATTGCCCTGCACCACGGCGCCGCCCTTGAGCGTGATTTCGCCGTGCAGGGCTGCCGCCAGGGCAAAGCCCACCGCGCCTTCGACCTGGGAGCGGACGTTGTCGGGATTGATCGCGATGCCGCAATCGACGGCGCAGACGACGCGGTCGACCTTGAGCGTGCCATCGGCGGCGACCGTCACCTCGGCCACCTGGGCCACGTAGGAATGGAAGGATTCATGCACGGCAACGCCGCGTCCGCGTCGCGTGCCCGGCGCGCCGGGCTTGAGCGGCGTGCCCCAGCCGGACTTCTCGGCGGCGAGCCGAAGCACGCCGCTGTGGCGGGGCTTGTCGCCGAGCAATTCGAGGCGCAGGGCCACCGGGTCCTTGCCCGTCGCCTTGGCCACGAGGTCGAGGAAGACCTCGGTCGAGTAGGCGGTATGCGAGGATCCGACCGATCGCCACCAGAGCACCGGGACAGCGATGTCGGTCGGCGTATGCAGGTCCACCCGCATGTTGGGAATCGCATAGGGCAGGTTGGCCGCGCCTTCGACGGACACCGCGTCGATGCCGTTCTTGACCATCATGGCCTCGAAGGGCGAACCCATCAGGATCGACTGGCCGACCAGGCGGTGCCGCCAGCCGGTCAGTTTGCCGTTCGCATCGAGCGCGGCTTCGAGGGCGTGATGGAACAGCGGCCGGTAATAGCCTGCGCGCATGTCGTCTTCGCGCAGCCAGACCAGTTTGACCGGCGCCTTGCCGCCGCTGGCCTTGACGATCTGCGCGGCCTCGACGACATAGTCCGACTTGGTGTTGGCGCGCCGGCCGAAGCTGCCGCCGGCGTAGAGCATGTTGATCTTCACCTGCTCCGGCTTGAGGCCGAAGATGCCGGCGAGCTGATGCTGTTCGCCGGTGTGGAGCTGTTCGCCGTTCCACACTTCGCAGCCTTCGGGGCCGAGGCGGATCACGCAGTTCATCGGCTCCATGGCCGCATGGGCGAGGTAGGGAAAGTCATAGCTGGCCTTGACGACTTTCGCCGCCGCCGCGAATGCCTGGTCGGTATTGCCCGCCTGGTGCGCCACCAGGCCGGGCTGCTGGGCCATCTCGCGATAGCGCGCCAGGATTTCATCGCTGCCGAGCTTGAAGGCCCGGCTTTCGTCCCATTCGACGGTCAACGCGTCGCGCCCCTTCTTCGCGCTCCAGGTGTCGGTCGCCAGTACCGCCACGCCCGAGGGAATCTGCACTACGTCGACCACGCCCTTGACGCGCTTCGCCGCGCCGGCATCGAAACCCTTCACCGTGGCGCCGAAACGCGGCGGGTGTGCGACGACGGCCACCAGCATGCCCGGCAAGCGGATATCCTGGGTGAATACGGCCTTGCCGTTGGTCTTTTCCGCGCTGTCCTTGCGCGGCGCATGCTTGCCGACCAGGCGGAAATCCTTCGGCTCCTTCAACACCACGTTCGCCGGCACGGCTTCCCTCGCGGCGTCCGCGGCCAACTCGCCGAAACGCAGGCTGCGCTTCGACGGCGGGTGGCTGACGATGCCGTCGCGCACGGTGATTTCCGACACCGCCACCTTCCAGCGTTTCGCCGCCGCGCTGACCAGCATTGCCTTGGCGCTGGCGCCGGCCTGCCGCAGCTGGTCCCAGGAGTTGGCCATCGCCGTGCTGCCGCCGGTGCCCTGCGCCGGGCCCCAGAACAGGTTGTTGTAGCGCGCGGCATCGGCCGGAGCGCCGGCTATGCGCACGGTCTTCCAGTCGGCATCGAGTTCTTCGGCGAGGATGGTGCCCAAGCCGGTGTAAGTGCCCTGGCCCATCTCCAGGTGCTTGGCGATCACGGTCACGCTGTTGTCGCTGCCGATGCGCAGGAATGCATTCGGCTCGAAGCTGACGGTCGCGGCTTTGCCCGCGGCGGCCGGTGCGGCAATGGCGGGCAGGCAGAAACTCAGGGTCAAACCGGCGACGCCCTGCAGGAAGTTGCGCCGGCTCACATTCTCAATGGTCATGGTGGACATGGCGGCTCCTAGGCGAGGGATTTGGCCGCGAGGTGCACGGCCGCACGGATGCGCACATAGGTGGCGCAGCGGCACAGGTTCCCTGCCAGCGCGGTGTCGATGTCGGCGTTGGTAGGCTTGCGGTTCTGGCTCAGCAGTGCGATGGCGCTCATGATCTGCCCCGACTGGCAGTAGCCGCACTGCACCACGTCGAGCTTGCGCCACGCCTCCTGCACGGCCTTGCCGACGCGCGAGCGGTCCGCGTTTTCGATCGTCGCGATCTTGCGTCCGGCCACCGCCGACACCGGCGTGGCGCAGGAGCGCAGCGGGGCGCCATCGACATGGACCGTGCAGGCGCCGCACAGCGCCTGGCCGCAGCCGTATTTCGTTCCGGTCAAGCCCAGGGTATCGCGCAGGACCCAGAGCAGCGGCGTGTCGGGGGCGACATCGACCGCGTGAAGCTTGCCATTGACATTGAGTTGGATCATGAAGGTTCTCCCGCTTTGGTTTTGATTCACCGTGTGAGGGATGCACAGATCGGGTCAGGGCCCATCCGTGGCGCCGGCCCGTCTGCGCCGCAGCGAGAAAATATCCTAGCAGAAGCGCAGCGGCCAATACACCAGATGCGGCACCAGATGCGGCATCAACTGCGGCACGAGAATGACCACTGCCTTCAGGTGGTCATTGCACACCAAGCTGCGCCGCATTCCGCGGCGCACGCACGGCGAAGCCGGTGCGGGGTTTCAGCAGATTCACCTCGTCGCCAAGTATTCGGGCCGCTTCGTTGAGCAATACGTCCTTGGCCTTGTCGTCGGCTTTCTCGTCCGCCAGGTCTTTGGCCAGATCGCGCTCACCGGCCTGCAGGCCATCATCCCGAACGACCTTGTTCTTCTTCGGCCCCGGTTCCTGTGCATCGCGCGAGGCCAGCCTGGCTTCCTGGACATCGCGATCCTTGCGGCGTTCGGCTTCGTTCAGCGACACCCGCTTCTTTTTGCGCTGCAAATTCAATTCGGCGATGTCTTCCTGCAGGAAGCGAAACTCCTTGTCCTTGCTGACGCGAACTTCATGGCGTTTCAGCAGGTCCGGCAGCCGGGTTTTCACGTCGCCCGCCGGCGAATAATCCAGCGCCTTGACCTGTATCCAGGGCAGCGCATTGTCGTAGCTCGCTTCGCCAAAGCTCTCCGCATCGGTCATTGTCGGCAGGGCGATGTCGGGTTTGACGCCGCGCAGCTGGGTGGCGTCGCCGTTGATGCGAAAGAACTGGGCCACGGTCAATTTCAGTTCGCCGTACTTTTGCTTGTCGTTCCTGGCGACGTCATCGAGGTTGATCATGGCTTGCACGGTGCCTTTGCCGAAACTCGGCTCGCCGATCACCAGTCCCCGGCCGTAGTCCTGAATCGCAGCGGCAAAAATCTCCGAGGCGGATGCCGAGGCGCGGTTGATCATGACGCCAAGCGGACCGTCCCAGGCCGCGCCGGCCTTTGCGTCGCGTTCGATCGTGATCCGGCCGCGGGCGTCGCGCTGTTGCACCACGGGCCCCTGGTCGATGAACAAGCCGGTGAGTTCGATCGCTTCCTTCAAGGAACCTCCGCCGTTATTGCGCAAGTCGATCAGCACGCTGTCTACCCTGGCTTTTTTCAATTCATCCAGCAGGCGAGCCACATCGCGCGTCGCGCTCTTGAAGTCGCGGTCGCCTTTTTGTCGGGCGTCGAAATCCTCATAGAAGCCGGGAAGGGAAATCACGCCGACCTGGCGCGTGACCTTGCCGTCCGTCACCGGGAGGATGGTCTTCTTGGCCGCCTGGTCTTCCAGGCGGATCCGCTTCCGGACCAGCGAGACCCGCTTGTGTTTGCCGTCCGGGCCGGCATCCGCCGGCAGCACGTCGAGGTGGACAATCGAGTCGGCCGCGCCGCGGATCAGGGCCACGGTGTCGTCCAGGCGCCAGCCGAGGATGTCGGTCATGGCGCCGCCGCTGCCCTGGGCGACGCCGAGGATGCGGTCCCCGCTTTTCAGTTGCCCCGAAAGGGCGGCAGGTCCACCCGGCACCAAATCCCGGATCGTGACGTAGTCGTCCTTCTCCATCAACGCCGCGCCTATCCCGACCAGGGACAGCTTCATGGAAATGTCGAAGTCCTCCGCAGCCCGCGGCCCCATGTAGTTGGTGTGGGGCTCGATGGCCATGGTGTAGGCGTTCATGAACGCCTCGAACGCATCCTTGCCCGTCGTCCGCCCGATGCGCTTGAGGGCATTGTCGTAGCGCTTCTCCAGGGTCGCGACGATGGCCTTGTCGTCCTTCCCGGCGAGTTTCAGGCGCAGCCAGTCGTTCTTGACCCGCTTGCGCCACTGCTCGCGCATTTCCGCCTCGGATTTCAGCCAGGGTTCCTTGTCGCGGGCGTATTGATAGTCTTCCTTCTGCCGGAAATCAAAGCCCTCCTTCAGCAAGCCGCGGGCGTAGGAAAATCTCTCGGATACCCGCTGCGCGTAGAGATTGAAAATGGCGAAGGGCGCGCCAAGGTCTTCGTCGATGATGGCGTCGTCGAGGACCGTGCGAAAGCGGGCCAGTTGGTCGATGTCGGTCTGGACGAAGAACAGCTTCTCGGCATCGAGCGACTTCAGATAGTGGGCAAGGATTCTCTCCGACAAGGCATCGTCGAGAGGCATCGTCTTGTAGTGATAGCGGCTGAGCACTTCAGCCGCCAGGTGCGCCGCCTGGGCCTGCTGCTGCGACGGCCTCAACTCCGGCGGCGGCGACCGTCCCGGATCGAAGGATGCGGCCTGCGCCGTCGTCATCAGCGCAAAGGCTATCCATGGCAGTACTTTTTTCATTGTTGCTCCATTGCAAGGCGTCGAAATGCGCCGTCTACGTCTCGCCGTCCACGTCTATGGGCGTCGAAACCGGTCCGGGCATCGACGCCGGACACATATTGACCCAGCCGCGTTGAATTCGTTGCCCCCGGCGGCAGAAAAATCTGTCGCCAAGCTCATCCGGGTATGCGCGTCCCTTGATGCCGGATGCCGCCGGCGCGGGCGGATCAAGCGCGCCGCGCATGGCCACGGCCCCTGCCCATCACCGCACTGACGGCGAGAAGCATCAATCACCGTAGCCGGAAAGGTTGCCGCCGACAACGCCGCCTATGACTGCGCCGGCGGCCGTCGAAAGAATGCGCCCGTCGCCGTGGCCGAATTGGCTGCCGATGACGGCACCGGCAACCGCGCCGATGGCCTGGCCCACGACCCTGTCGCCGTTGTGGCTGGGCTGCGGGTAATGGCGCGGCGCTTCCCGGTAAACGGGGGCGGCCTCGTAGTAAACCGGGTATCCGCGGTACACCACCCGCTCGTGGTAAATACGTTGCGGCGGGACTTGATAGACCACCCGGGGCTGCACATACGCCTGATGCACGACGACGCGCTCCACCTGGTGACGGTGACGACGCTCGTGGCGATTGTCGAAATCCCGGTCGTGCGCGAATGCATTGGCGCTGAACACGACGGGGGCGAACAGGACGGAAAGCCAGTACTTGTTCATTTTTTCACTCCTCAACGATGATGTTGTGCAGGACGCGTAGCCACTCTAGGGACTTGCGGCGCCGGTTGCTGTAAGGAACGGTGAGAATTTGTATCTGCGGCGCGGTTTCACAGCCATTGTGGCGGCGGCGGCACGGCTGCCGCGAACCGGACGATTTGCTATAGTTCCTCAATAACGAGCAGCAAGGCGCCTGTGCAAAAACTTCCTTCCTTAGTAGCAGACCTCCAGGAACTGGTTTCGCTGAGTCCAGACCCGATCATCGCGGTGAACCGGGCCGGCGTCATCGTTTTGTTCAACAAGGCTGCCGAACGCCTGCTTGGTTACAGCGGTGACGAGGTCATCGAGCGGCTGGCGATCACCGAGGTTTATCCGACCGCCGGCCATGCGCGCAAGGTCAACAAGCAGATGTACGCGAGCGCGGACAGATATATCCAGGGCTACGAGACCCAACTGGTTTCCAAGGCCGGCCGCGTAATCGACATCCGCCTGTCGGCCAAGCTCATCGTGCGCAGCGGCGAAGATGTCGGCAGCATCGGATTCTTTCATGACCTGACCGAAACCAAGCGGCTCGAAGCGCAGCTCAAGCAAATGTCGGTCACCGACAACCTGACGGGCCTGCACAATCAGCGGCATTTCATGTCGGTTCTGGAAACGGAAATCGAACGTGCCCGGCGTCATCGCCGGCCCTTGAACCTGATTTGTATCGATCTGGACAACTTCAAGCAGGTGAACGACATACTCGGCCACCTGGAGGGCGACAACGCGCTGCGTTTCACGTCGCAAACCATACAGGGCGAGCTGCGCAAGGTCGACATGGCGTTTCGCTACGGCGGCGACGAGTTCATGGTGCTGCTGCTCGACACGCCCGGCGAGGAGGCCCGGGTCATCGGTCGCCGGCTCAAGGCGGCGTTCGACAGATGCTGGGCCGAACAATGGCTGCCCAAGCCGGGATGCCCCGTGGTGAGCATCAGCATGGGAATCGCCGAGTTCGACCAGTGCGAATCCACGGAAGAACTGATGCACCGGGCCGATGTCCTGATGTACGACTCGAAGAAGCGTAGCCGACCCTCGGCCGGGCTGTGAAGAAGGCCTGACGGGCCGTTCCGGCATTTTCTGCTTTTCCGCGCCGCGCCGGCCGCCGCGCCGGTCGCCGTGTCGCCAGCGCCAACTCTTGCCCAGGCCTGCCCGGGTCCCCGGCCCGCTCTGCGCGCCAGCGCACAGACCGAGCCGCCGCTTGTCCCTAAGCTTGCTCATCGTGATGTCGGAGAACTGCTGCGGCGCCCGTTCGTCGCCATGAACCTCATGTGGAGCAAATCGGTGAAAACCATACTGATAGTCGACGATGACCCGGCGACGATCGAGCTGACCAGGCGCAGGCTCGAATCAACGGGTGCCTACGCGGTATTTACAGAATGCAGGGGAAGCTGTGCCGTCGAGGCGGCCAGGAAATGCAAGCCCGATCTGATCCTGCTCGACATCCTGATGCCGGACATGCTCGGCAGCGAAGTCGCCGCCGCCGTGCACGAGGATCCGGCGCTGACGCACATCAAGGTGATTTATCTGACCTCGATGCTGAAGGCCGGCGAAGAACAGAAATCCGGCGAGAACGTCATCATCGGCAAGCCGGTGCGTACCGAAGAGCTGCTTGCGATTGTTGCGCAGGAACTTCACTGAGCCCGTCGGCAACAACCTGCAGGCGCAGGCGGCGATGACGAGTGGCTAGATCAGCCGCATGCCGCGCAGCACCACGACGCCGGCGCTGGTGGTGACGAGCGACCCGGCCGTGGTCAGGGCGATGATGTTGGCCGCCAGCGGCGCGTTGCCGCCCATCGCCCGCACCATGACGTAGCTGGCGGCGGCGGTCGGCGCCGAGGACATCAGCAGCAGGATGCCCAGCTCGATGCCGCGAAAGCCCCACAGGATGCCGCCGCCGACGAACAGCAGCGGCACCAGCAGCAGCTTGCCGGCGGCCGCCAGCACGGCGTCCTTCGGATCGTGGCGCAGGCTGCGGAAATCCAGCGCGGCGCCGGTGCACAACAGGGCCAGCGGCAGCGTCATGTTGGCGAAGTACTCGCCCGATTGCAGCACGATGGCCGGCAGGCGCAGGCCGGAAATCGACACCGGCAGAGCCAGCACGATGCCGATGATCAGCGGATTGGCCGCCACCGAGCGCAGCACCGGCGCGATGCCCTGGCGCGCATGCAGGGAACGGTTCAGCGTCACCACAGCGATGACGTTGAACTGGATGGTGACCAGGCCGACATAGAGCGAGGCCGCGGCGAGGCCGGCTTCGCCGTAGGCATTGACGCAGTAGGCCAGGCCGATGATGGCCATGTTGGAACGGAACACGCCCTGCACCACGACGCCGCGATCGCGTTCGGCGCTCACCGCAAACTTCGCCATAGTTTCGGCGAGACCCCAGGCCAGCAAGGTCGCGGCGAGGCCGAAACCGATCAGCGCAAAATTGGCCGAGGTGTCGAGGCGGGTCTTGGCGACGCTGATGAACAGCAGCGCCGGCAGCGTGACGTTGAACACCAGCCGGCTGCCGCCCTCGATGAAGGCTTCGTTGATCAGGCCGATGCGGCGCAGCCAGGCGCCGAGGCCGAGGATCACGAAAATCGGCCCGGTGACGGCCAGCGAGAATTCGACAGTGGCGAGGAAATCCGAGAACATGGTGCGGCACGATCTGCCCGGCGCAGGGCGGGCAAGTATGGCACAGGCGTGCGCCGCGCCCGCCACCGCGGCGCGCCTCAGGCGGCCTCAGGCGCCGCAGTGGATCGAACCATGGCATGGCTTGCTGCCGTACCCACCCGGATGCAATCAATCCTCGGCGACCATGGATTCCTGGCGCCGGCCGACCGACAATGCCGGCTTCGCGACGAACGACATGGAACTTTTTCCTTTGCCGTTCGTTTCAACAAGGAACAGGGGTCCGGCCCGGCGCCAATCGAGCGCGCCATGGCGGGTGGGGCTCCGGCATGGAGTGCATGATCTCAAGGACCGACGATGCGGAAGCCGAACTTGTCGTACGCGCCCAGGCCGGCGATCACCGGGCGTTTGCGCTGCTGGTCGGACGCTACCAGGATCCAGTGTTCCGCTTCGTGCTGCGCATGAGCGGGATCCGCGACGAAGCCATGGACCTGACGCAGGACACTTTCCTCAAGGCCTATCGGTCGCTGCCCGCGTGGCGGCCGGAGGCGCGCTTCCGCACCTGGCTGTTCCAGATCGCCCACAACGCCACGCTCGATGTCTTGCGCCGGCGGCAGCGGGTCGAGTTCGTGCCGTTCGCCGAGGATGCGCAGGATGGGGCGGTGCTCGAAGCGCCGGATTCGGCGCCGACGCCGGAACAGGCGCTGGCGGATCGCCAGCGCATCGGCATGCTGGAACGTGCGCTGCGCGAGCTGCCCGCCGAACAGCGCGAGGTTCTGCTGCTGCGCGAGGTGGAAGACATGAGTTACGCCGAGATTGCGGCAACGCTGGGCATAGGCGAGGGCACCGTGAAATCCCGCCTGGCTCGTGCGCGCGTCGCCGCCCTTGCCCACTACCGGGGTCACGCCGGGGAGAACAGCGATGAATGAACACCGACCGGACATGATCGAACTGTCCGCCTACTTCGACGGCGAACTGGACCCCGCCCGGCAGCAGGGGGTCGCTGCCCATCTCGCCGCCTGTCCGGCCTGCGCCGCCCAGCTCGACTTGCTGCGCATGCTCGCCGCGGACTTCGAGCGGCTGCCCGCGGAGACCCTCGGCTTCGACCTGGCCGGCGTCATCGAAGGGCGACTGGCCGCCGCACCCCGGCCGCAGCCGCGCCACGACCGGGGCTGGCGCGGCCTGCTGCCGGTATCGGTGGGTGCCGCGGCCTCGGTGGCCTGCGGCATCGCCATGGGCTTCGCCCTGTTCGGCGGCGCCGCGGCGCCGCGCGTCGCGGCGATGAGCGTGTTCGACACCATGCCGCCGGGCAGCCTCTGCATCGGCCTGGAATCCTGTTATACGAATGGAGCCAAGAGATGAAAGCATCCAGCCTGCGCCTCGCGCTCGCCTTTTCGCTGCTGGTCAATCTCGGCGTGCTCGGCGTTGCCGCCTACCGCGCGCTTGCCCTGCAAGGCCCGGACGGGTTTGGCGGCCTGCCGCGCCATCTGCAACTGAGTGCGGAACAACAGCGCGGCTGGCATGAAGCGGAAGCGGCCTTCCTTGCCCAGCTCGGCACCGCTGCCGCCGACATCCGCGCCCATCGCGACCGGATGGTCAACGCGATCTTCGTCGCCACGCCCGACCTGGCGGCGATCGACGCCGAACGCGCCGCGATCGCCCGCCTGCAGGACGAGCAGCAGAAGCTGGTGATCCGGCAACTGCTGCGCGAGCGCGAACTGCTGAACCCCGAACAGCGGGCACGCCTGGCGCGACTGCTGCTCGAACAGCCGGTCGGGCCGACCACCATAGAACGCCTGCACCGCGATTAGCCGCGCCACGGAACATTTCCGTGTGCCGTTCGTTGAAACAGGGAAGGCCGGCAATCGCCGGCCCATATCGAACAACGAACGGAGACCAAGCAACATGAAACGCAAACTACTGACCGCCCTCGGCGTCATCAGCCTGACCCTCGCCGGCTCTGCCCTGGCCGGCGGCAACGCGGCACACGACCACGGCCACGCCGCCGCCGAAACGACCAGGCTGGAGCTCAACGCCGGCAAGAAATGGGAGACCGATGCCGCCTTGCGCAAGGCCATGGAGAGTATCCGCCAGACCATGGCCGCGTCGCTGCACGACATCCACGAGAACCGCCTCTCGGCCGCCGCCTACGGCAAGCTGGCGCACAAGGTGGAGGGTGAGGTGGGCCAGATCGTCGCCAACTGCAAGCTCGAACCCAGGGCCGACGCGCAACTGCACCTGATCGCGGCCGAGCTGCTCGACGGTGCCGAGCAGATGGCGGGCAAGCCGAAGCAGGCCAAGCGCATGAACGGTGCGGTCAAGGTGGTCGGCGCGCTGGAAAAATATTCCACGTATTTCGACGATCCGGGGTTCAAGCCGATCCCGCATTGAAGCCGCATTGAATCCGGCGGAGGCAGCAGCGCTTGGTCCGGCAGAGGCATGGTCCAGGCAAGAAATTAGCGTCGCCCGTACGGGCTCTACATAGCGGAGGATTGTTTGAGCCGCTAATCTCCTACCTTGCTGATCGCAGCTAGGCGTTTCAATGACCCGCGTGCCTCCTTGAACAAGCTGTCCCAATCGTCGGGCGGGTTCCCGCCGTCGAGCATTTTGCGGAATACGCGATAGGCATCGTCGTCGCTCTGGTAGGCGCGCTTGCTGTCTTCGTCATTGACCCAGGCATAGACGATGACGCGCTGCGCGGCGTGGAAGCGGAAGAACAGGCGGTACTGCTGATAGAACTTGGCGCGGAACCAGTGCTTGCGATCATCGCCCAGGGTGCCGCCTTGCCGGTATTCCGGGCGCGCCGGGTTCTCGGGGATGACGTCGAGCGCCAGTTTGGTGGTCGCCGCCAGGCGCTTGCTGCTGTTCTTCTGCCGCCAGGTCTTTGGGTCTTTGGCTTTGAGGCCTTCCACCCTGGCGATCAGTGCTTGCACTTGATCGAGGAACAGGGGATGGGCAAACAGACTCCAGCCATTGACCACCAGCGGGGCGGGAGCCTGCGTCATTCGTCGGCGGGATCGAGTGCGGCATCGAGATCGACCGCGACGCCCTTGCTCAAGGCGCGCATGCGCTTGGCCAGCCCGGAATCGAGGGCGCTGACACGCTGCGGGTGGGTCTTGATGTCCTGCGCCAGAAAATCGAGAAAAGAGCCAAGCACGGGGTCGTCGCTCGCATCGGCACGCTGCAAAAGTACCGAGCCGTCGCTTTGCACCAGATAGCGGATACGGTCCCGTTTGCCCAGCTTGAGCACACGGCGCACGCCGTCGGGGACGGTTGTTTGATAGCGATCGGTGAGTGTGGATTCGAGTTCGATGGTGGCAGGCATGGCGTTATCCTTTGCACGGCTACGGCGGAACTGGGAAATGGTAATGCAAACGCATTACCATGTCAATCTGCGTGCTAAAAACCCGGACAACTAACGAACTTGAAACTGCCGTGGGGGCTGCGCTTGCTCCGCCCGGCTGCCGGGAGTATGGTGGTCCTTCCGCTCGATGCGGCCTGCATGGCCGCATGCGGGTGGGATTCGGGCGGGATTCGGCAACCACTGCGGGGGACGGCATGAGCATCGAGCGCATCACCCTGACCCAGTTCATCATCGAGGAGCAGCGCCGCATCAAGGGCGCCAGCGGCGACTTCTCGCTGCTGCTGAGCGACATCGTCACCGCCTGCAAGGTCATCAGCCACCTGGTTTCCCGCGGCGGACTCGATGCCGCCGACGAGGATCCGCGGCACTACCTGGAGCGCGCCGCCAGCGATGCCATCGTCAAATCGACGGTGTGGACCGGGCGCCTGGCCGGCCTCGCCTCGAAATCCAACGACGCCATGACGCCGATTCCGGCTCGCTATCCGCGCGGCAATTACCTGCTGGTCTTCGATCCGCTCAACGGTTCGGGCAACCTCGACATCAATTTCATGTCCGGCACGATTTTCTCGGTGCTGCGCGCGCCCGCCGGCACGCAGAAAGTGACCGATGCCGATTTCTTCCAGCCGGGCAGCCGCATGGTCGCCGCCGGCTTCATGCTCTATGGCGCCTCGACGCGGCTGGTGCTGACCACCGGCAACGGCGTCAATGTCTTCATGCTCGATCGCGAGATCGGCGAGTTCGTCCTCACGCATCCGCGCGTGGAGATTCCGGACAATGCCGCGACCTTCGCCATCAACGCCTCCAACGAGCGCTTCTGGGAGCCGCCGGTGCGGCGCTACGTCAAGGAATGCCTGGCCGGCAAGACCGGGCCGCGCGCCCGCGATTTCGGCATGCGCTGGGTCGCCTCGCTGATCGCCGAAGCCTATCGCGTGCTGGTCAGGGGCGGCGTCTTCCTCTATCCGGTGGACGACAAGACGCGCGACCAGGGCGGCCGCCTGTGGCTGCTGCACCAGGCCAGCCCGATCGCCTTCATCATGGAACAGGCCGGCGGCGGCGCGATCACCGGGCGCGGTCGCCTGCTCGACGTCGAGCCCACCGATCTGCACCAGCGCACGCCCTTGATCTTTGGCTCCAAGAGCGAGGTCGAACTGATCCACGGCTACCACCAGGACTACATTGAGGGCCGCGACAACGACAACTACGACTTGCCGCTGTTCGGCAACCGTTCGCTGTTCCGCAACGAATAGGCCTTCCTGCCCGGGGCCGGACGGTCCGCGGCCTGCGGAGCGTGCCGAGGCACTATCATTGCGCCATGTCCGTATCGCCCGCCCCGTCCCTGCGTGTCCTCTGCGTCATCCCGCCGATGACGCAACTCAACACGCCCTATCCCTCGACCGCCTACCTGACCGGTTTCCTGCGCTCGCGCGGCGTCAACGCGGTGCAGGAGGATCTTGCCCTGGCGCTGGTGCTGCACCTGTTTTCGCGCGAGGGGCTGCTGGCCGTCCGCACCTGCATCGCGGACCTGCCCAGGCAGCAACGCACGCCGCGGGTGCAGGCCTTCGAGCGCGAATTCGAGCGCTATCTCGCCACCGTCGAGCCCGCGGTGGCCTTCCTGCAGGGGCGCGATCCCTCGATCGGGCATCGCATCGCCGGCCGCCATTTCCTGCCCGAGGGGCCGCGCTTCGCGCCGCTCGACGCCTATGTCGACGACGAAGGCGGCGATCCGCTGGCCTGGGCCTTCGGCGCGCTGGGCGTGACCGACCGCGCGCGGCACTTCGCCACTCTCTACCTCGACGACCTTGCCGACGTGCTGCGCGAGGCGGTCGATGCGCGCTTCGAGTTCGTGCGCTACGCCGAATCCCTGGCGCAGAGCCAGGCCTCGTTCAATCCGCTGGCGCAGGCGCTGGCTGCGCCGGAAAACCTGGTCGACCGCAGCCTGCGCGAACTGACGCTGGGCGCCCTGGCGCGCCACGCGCCGCAAGTGGTGCTGGTGTCGACGCCGTTTCCCGGCAACGTCTATGGCGCCTTCCGCATCGCCCAGGCGATCAAGGCGCACGACGCCACCATCGTCACCGTGCTCGGCGGCGGCTTCGTCAATACCGAATTGCGCGAACTGGCCGAACCGCGCGTGTTCGATTATTTCGATTACGTCACGCTCGACGACGGCGAGCGCCCGCTGCTGGCCCTGCTCGAACACCTGCAGGGCGCACGCCCGCGGGAGAAACTGGTGCGCAGCTTCCTGCGTGTCGACGGCGCCGTGCGCTACGTCGATGCCGGCGAGCCCGACATTCCCTTCGCCGAGGTCGGCACGCCGACCTGGGACGGCCTGCCGCTGGACCGCTACCTGTCGCTGCTGGACATGCTGAATCCAATGCACCGATTGTGGTCCGATGCGCGCTGGAACAAGCTGACCGTCGCCCACGGCTGCTACTGGAAGAAGTGCAGCTTTTGCGATGTCTCGCTCGACTACATCTCGCGCTATGACGCCGTCGCCGCCGCGACCCTGGTCGACCGCATCGAAACCATCATCGCCGAGACCGGGCAGACCGGTTTTCATTTCGTCGACGAGGCGGCGCCGCCCAAGGTTCTCGGCGCACTGGCCGCCGAATTGCAGAAACGCAACCGGGCGATCTCCTGGTGGGGCAACATCCGCTTCGAGAAATCCTTCACGCCGGAACTCTGCAACCGTCTTGCCGACAGCGGCTGCATAGCGGTTTCCGGCGGACTCGAAGTGGCCTCCGACCGCCTGTTGAAACTCATGCAGAAGGGCGTCTCGGTCGAGCAGGTGGCGCGCGTCACGCAGGCCTTTACCGATGCCGGCATCCTGGTCCATGCCTACCTGATGTACGGCTTCCCGACGCAGACCGTGCAGGACACCGTCGATGCCCTCGAATACGTGCGCCAGCTGTTCGCTGCGGGCTGCATCCAGTCCGGTTTCTTCCACCGCTTCGCCTGCACCGTGCATTCCCCGGTCGGCCAGCATCCCGAACAGTTCGGCGTCAGGCTCAAACCGCTGCCGAAGGTCAGTTTCGCCAAGAACGACGTCGGCTTCGTCGATCCCACCGGCGTCGACCACGACGCGCTGGGCGTCGCGCTGAACAAGGCGCTGTACAACTACATGCACGGACTGGGCCTCGACCAGGACGTGCGCAGCTGGTTCTCCGGCCGCGTGCCGAAGACCACGGTGCCGCGCCACTTCATTGCACGCGCTCTCGGCTGACATGGACCAGGACGAGCCGCCCTACGTGATCGCCTGCCCCCGAAGGGGAATCCCAGGCGTTGACGGCCCGCGAAGCGGAAATCCCGTCACGCAACGCGAGAGCCAAGAGTCGGAACTGCATCCCTCGCTGGTGGTGCGCGTGGTGTTGCTGACCCTCGGCAGCATCGCCCTGCTGCTCGGCATCATCGGCATCTTCCTGCCCGGCCTGCCGACTACGCCCTTTGTCCTGGTCGCCGCCGCCTGCTACGCGCGGGCCTCGGAAAGCTTCTATCGGCGCCTGATCGAAAATCCCACCGTCGGCCCGCTGATCGTCGAATGGCGACGGCATCACAGCATTCCGTTCCGCATCAAGGTGGTCGCCATCACGCTGATGAGCCTGACCATCTGCGTTTCGATCTGGAGCTTTTCCGGCAAGCCCTGGCTGCAGGGGCTGCTGGCCTTCATCGGGGTTGCCACGGCCATCGTGCTCTGGCGCATTCCCTCGCGCGACCGGCCGGCGCGATAGCGGTCCGCGCGGCGTGGCGCCGGCGCTGACTTTTATCCTCGATAATGGAAGAAAGTCTTGACTATTTTCCAGTCGTGTAGAAAATGGTCGGCATGGAACGTGCCCTTGCTCCCTACATCCGCGCCGACCTGGCCCGCAAGATGGTGTTTCTGTCCGGTCCGCGCCAGGCCGGGAAAACCACGCTGGCGCACGCGCTCGCGGCGGAACTGCCCTTCGCCCAGGTACTGAACTGGGATGTCGCCGGCGACCGCCGGGTCATCCTCGATCGTAGCTGGTCGCCGGACGCCGCGCTGGTGGTGCTCGACGAGCTGCACAAGATGGTCGACTGGAAGCCCTGGCTCAAGGGCGTCTTCGATGGTCGGCCCGCAGGCCAGGCCCTGCTGGTCACCGGCAGCGCGCGCCTCGATGCTTTCCGCCAGTCCGGCGAGTCGCTGGCCGGCCGCTATTTTTCATGGCGCCTGCATCCGATCAGCGTTGCCGAGTGGGTCGCGGTATCGGCCGCGACGCCCGAGCAGGCCTTGGCACGGCTGCTCGAACGCGGCGGCTTTCCCGAACCCTTCCTGGCCGAAAGCCCGGCCGACGCGGAACGCTGGCGGCGTCTCTACATCGAGGGCGCCGTCCGCGACGACATCCTCGAGTTTTCGCGTATCGGCGAGATTCGCGCCATGCGCGTGTTCATCGACATGCTGCGCGCCCGCGTCGGCTCGCCGCTGTCGCTGGCTTCGCTGGCGCGCGATCTGCAAGTCTCGCCGACGACGCTCGGCAAATATCTGGAAATTCTCGAAGCCTTGCACATCGTGTTTACGGTCCGCCCCTTCCACCGCAACATAGCCCGCGCGCTGCTCAAGGAACCCAAGGTGTATTTTTTCGATACCGGTCTGGTCGAGTCGGGCGCCGGGGGCGAGGGCGCGCGCTTCGAAAACGCCTGCGCCGCCATGCTGTTGCGGCATGCCCATTTCCTCCAGGATTCCGCAGGGCGCGACGTCACGCTGCATTACGTGCGCGACAAGGAAGGGCGGGAAATCGATTTTGCGTTGTGCGAAAAAGGCGAGCCCGTCGGCTTCGCCGAGTGCAAATGGGCCGAGCCGAATGTCCCCCCCTACCTGGCGGCGATCGCCGAGCGTTTTCCCGGCGCCGGCGCCGCCTTGCTGGTACGTCATCTGCGACAGCCCGAGCAGCGCGGCCGGGTGGCGGTGGAACGTGCCGCAGACTGGCTGGCGCGCCTGGCGGCCTGAGAGCTTGTGAATAAATCTACTGCGCGCGCCGGATCGAGGTTTGCGCGGCGCATTGGGCAACCCCGGCTATCCTCCATATAGCAACATAAGCAAGGGTTTGCGACGGCGGCAGCCCTTACGCCCGGCGGACCAGTTCCCCGAACGCCTCCGTCGGCAGGGGGTGGGCGAAAAGATAGCCTTGATAGGCGTGGCAGCCGGAATTGGCCAGAAGTTCGCGCTGTGCCTCGGTTTCCACTCCCTCGGCAATCACCGAAAGCCCGAGGCTCTGCGCGAGGGCGACGATGGTGCGCGCGATGGCGACATCATTCGGATCGGTCAGGATGTCGCGAACGAAGGACTGGTCGATCTTCAGTTGGTCCAGCGGCAGGCGCTTCAGATAGGACAGCGACGAATAGCCGGTGCCGAAATCATCCAGCGAGAAACTGACGCCGAGTGCTTTGAGATCGTTCATTTTGGCGATGATGTCTTCGATATCTTCCAGCAGCGTACTTTCGGTGAGCTCCAGCTTCAGTTTCCGCGGATCGGCCCCCGAATCTGCCAGTATGTCTCGGGCCTGCGTCACGAAATCCGGCTGGCGGAACTGGCGGGCGCTGACATTGACGGCCAGGGTGAGATGCGCCGTTGCCGGCTGCCGGGCCCATGCCACCAGTTGATTGCAAGCGGTCGTCAGTACCCAATCGCCAAGCGGAAGGATCAGTCCGGTCTCCTCCGCCAGCGGGATGAACTCGGCGGGAGAGACCATCCCGCGCTGGGGATGCTGCCAGCGCACCAGGGCTTCCGCCCCCGTCACGCGTCCGCTGCCGTCAACCTGTGCCTGGAAGTGGAGCAGCAGTTGACCCTGCGCAAGTCCCTGGCGCAGATCGGCTTCCAAAGCGAGGCGGGCGCCCACCACTGCCTGCATCTCCGGGTCGAAGAAGCGCAGCGTGTTGCGGCCGGCATCCTTGGCCTGGTACATGGCGACGTCGGCCCGTTTCATCAGATCGTCGATGGTGGTTTGATCGTCGGCAAACAGCGCGATGCCGATACTGGGTGTGCTGCCACAGTGATGACCGGCCAGATCGTAGGGTTGACCGAGCGTGGCGAGTATCTTTTCGGCAACGCTTTTGGTATGGGCCGCCGCTTCATACAAATCTTCGTTCAAGTCCTCCAGGACGACGACAAACTCGTCGCCGCCGAGGCGGGCGACCGTGTCGCCTTCGCGGACGCAAGCGGTCAGTCGTTTGGCGACTTTTTTCAGCAACTTGTCGCCGACATCATGGCCGAGGGTGTCGTTCAATGTCTTGAAATTGTCGAGGTCGATGAACAGCAGCGCGACCTTCCTGCCGCTGCGGGTGCTTGACACCAACGCTTGTTGCAATCGGTCATGCAGCAGTCGCCGATTGGGTAGATGGGTGAGGGAATCATAGAACGCCAATCGCCGAATTTCTTCCTCTGCCGCCTTGCGCTCAGTGATGTCCTGCGAAACGCCGACGGCGCGCAGCGGTGTGCCATCCGGCGCGAACTCGACTTCGGCCCGCAGCCGGACCCAGCGGATTGTCTTGCCGACCAGGATTCGGTGCTCATAGTCCAAGGCGGCCCCGTCGAGTGCTGCCCGCCAGGCCGCCGCCGCCGCGTCTCGATCTTCCGTGTGAGTTCGCACCAGGTAAGTGTCATAACTGCCGGTGGTACCCTCAGGTACGTCGAAGACGCGGCAGGCCTCGGTGGACAAGTGCATGGTGTCGGTGACGAGGTCATAGACCCAGCTGCCGACCTTGGCGACGGCTTGCGCCCGGTGCAGGTCTGCCCGGCTCGCGTCCATTTCCATCGTGCGTTGGGCGAGCTCGCTGCTGACCACGCGCAGCTCGTCGAGCTGGTCTGTATAAGCGCGTACGAAAGTGGCTGCCAGGGTTGCCGACAGGACGAGAACGATGGCATGTACAACTCCGCGCAGCGCGGGGAAAATGGGCGGAGGGCTTGGCAGGAAGCCGGAGGATTCGGCGAGGACGAAGCTGACGATCGCTATCACGCAAACTGCAGCCACGGCAAACGCCGCGCGAGAACTGATCACCAAACCGACCAGGATAACGATCATGGGGTAGGCGACGATTACGGGTGCACCTACGCCACCGTTGAAGGCAGCTATTCCAGTTACGGCCATCCACGAGCCAATCAGCAAAACAATGACGGCGGTCCGAATCCTTCCGCGCAAAAGGAAGGACCATCCCGCCATTGCGACCAGAACCAACACGATTGGGCCGATGGCGCGCGTCGGGTGGCCGGGTGCGACGATGTACAGTGCCAGCAACGCTGCGAACGAACCGGCCAGCATTGCGTAGATGGCGAACTTGAGACAAGCCAGCGAAGGCTCCCAAGAGATCTGGCTATTGATTGCGTCACCGGAGTTCGATGGCGACATTGACGAGTTCGTCGAACAAGTTTCGCTGTCAGGATGCGTCGGGTGAGGGAACGCCCCGACGTTTTCCCGGCACCCAACGGTTTCACTCATCTGACAATACCCCCTGATATCGACCAAGCGGTCTATCGATCGATTATCGGGGCAAAGCCGTCGAGCGGCAATCGGCCAGCCCGGTCTTTACACCACCGATTGCCAAATGGTGGCGACATTGCGTTTTCCAGTTCTGTGCCGGGCTCGTTGCAACGTACTCCAGCGACGCCGCGGAGTAGAATTTCCCGCAAAACATACGACAGGGAGTCCGCATCATGGCCAATTACAGCACCGAATCCATCCGCGCCCTTGCCCTCGTCGGTCACGGCGGCGCCGGCAAGACCACGCTGGCCGAAGCCCTGCTGTTCAAGGCCGGCGCGATCACCGCGAAGGGCAGCGTGGAGAAGGGCAGCAGCGTCTGCGACTTCGATGCGCAGGAAAAGACCGCCGGCCATTCGCTCAATTCGGCCATGGTGAATTTCGCCGCCGAGGGCGTGCACATCCACCTGATCGACACTCCGGGCTATCCGGACTTTGCCGGGCAGGCAGTCGCCGCGCTGGCCGGCGTCGAAACCGCGGTCGTGGTGATCAACGCCCAGACCGGCATCGAACTCGCCACCGAGCGCATGATGCGGGCGGCCCAGGCGCGGGGCCTGGCGCGCATGATCGTGATCAACAAGATCGACGCCGACAATGTCGACCTGCCCGCGCTGGTGAACCAGATTCGCGAGCGCTTCGGCAAGGAGTGCCTGCTGCTCGACCTGCCCGCGCAGGGCCGCCAGGACGTGGTCGAGGTGTTGGAGCACGACGGCGGACGGGGTGACGTAACAAGCGACTTCGATTCCATCGCCCACGCCCATCGCGAACTGATCGACCAACTGGTCGAAGAGGACGAGTCGCTGCTGGCGCGCTATCTGGAGGAAGGCAAGGACCCCGCTGCGCGGGAACTCCATGCGCCCTTCGAGAAGGCTTTGCGCGAAGGCCACCTGGTTCCCATTTTGTTCACCTCGGCGCGCACCGGCGCCGGCATCGGCGAACTGCTGCACGTGCTGGCCTCGCTGGCGCCGAATCCGGCCGAAGGCAATCCGCCGCCGTTCTACAAGGGCGAGCCGGGGCATGGGGCGGAAGCTTTCCATGCCGTTCCGGATGCATCGCAGCACGTGCTGGCCCACGTCTTCAAGATCATCGCCGATCCCTACATGGGCAAGGTCGGGATATTCCGAGTGCATCAAGGTACGGTGAGGAAGGACAGCCAGCTCTTCGTCGGCGACGGCAAGAAGCCGTTCAAGGTCGGCCACCTCTACCAGTTGCAGGGCAAGGACTACGTCGAGGTCGACAGCCTGCTGCCGGGCGACATCGGCGCCATCGCCAAGGTCGAGGAAATCGACTTCGACGCGGTGCTGCACGATTCGCACGACGAGGACCACATCCACCTCAAGCCGCTGGAGTTCCCCAAGCCGATGCAGGGCCTCGCCGTCGAGACCAGGCGCAAGAACGACGAGCAGCGCCTGTTCGATATCCTGCACAAGCTGGAACTCGAAGACCCCTGTTTCGAAGTCGAGCGCCACCCGACCACGCACGAGACCGTGATCCGCGGCCTCGGCGAAATGCATTTGCGCTACAAGCTGGAAAAGATGGCGACCCAGTTCAAGCTCGAACTCGACACCAAGTTGCCGCTGATTCCCTATCGCGAAACGGTCACGGCGAATGCCGATGGCCATTGCCGGCACAAGAAACAGTCGGGCGGCGCCGGGCAGTTCGGCGAGGTCTATCTGAAGATCGAGCCGCTGGAGCGCGGTGCCGGCTTCGAGTTCGTCGATCGCGTCAAGGGCGGCGTGATTCCCGGCGTGTTCATGACCTCGGTCGAGAAAGGCGTGCGCCAGGCGCTGACCGATGGCGTGATCGCCGGATTCCCGGCGCAGGATATCCGTGTCATCGTCTATGACGGCAAGACCCATGCGGTGGACGGCAAGGATGTTGCCTTCGTCACCGCCGGACGCAAGGCTACGGTGGAGGCGATTCGTGCCGCCAGTCCGATCGTGCTGGAGCCCATCGTCACCATCGAAATCGTCGCGCCCGAGGCCGCGATCGGCGACCTCACCGGCGACCTGTCGAGCCGGCGCGGCCACATCACCGGCACCAGCCCGCGTCCCGGCAATACCGCCTCGATCACCGGCGAAGTGCCGCTGGCCGAGATTACCGACTATGCCTCACGCCTGAAGTCGATGACCGGCGGCCAGGGCGCCTACAGCATCGAGTTCGCCCGCCACGCGCAAGTGCCGCCGCAAGTGCAACAGAAACTCGCGGCCAGCTTCAAGCTGAAGGACGAGGACGAGTGAACGCTGGCGCGGCGCTTGCGAATTGATCCCAGCCTGGTGGGGCAGCCGGGCGAACTGTAGGGCGGGCTTCAGCCCGCCATCCACCCCTGGCCGACTGAAGTCGGCCCTACAGCGCCATCCACCCCTGGCCGACTGAAGTCGGCCCTACGAAACCATCCACACTGGCCGACTTGAGCCGGCCCTATGAACCCGCCTCAAGAGTTGGCGCTGGCGGTACGGCGCCGCGCGTTACGGCCGGCTTCAGCGGGCCAGGCGGATTTCGAAACTGACGCCGTCGGCGGTGGAGCGCACCGATATCTCTCCGCCGTGGGCCTGGACGATCGAGCGCGTGATGGCGAGGCCGAGGCCGGCGCCTTCGTTACTGCGATGGCGTGAGGGGTCGGCACGGTAGAAGCGGTCGAAAATACGTGACATGTGTTCCGGCGCGATCGGCTCGCCGCTGTTTTCGATGGCGAGCGTGGTGCCGCTGCCGCTCGCCTCGATGCGGACGCGGATGCGGCCGCCGGCCGGCGTATGGCGTATGGCATTGGAGATCAGGTTGGCCAGCGCGCGACGCAGCATGAGCTTGTCGCCGGAGACCTGGCCGCTGCCGGTCAATGAAAGTTGCAGCGATTTTTCCTCCGCCAGCGCATCGAAGAAATCGAACAACTCGCGCACTTCGTGCGCCAGGTCCACCGGCTCGCGGCTGGGCACCACCAGGCCGTTGTCGGCCTGCGCCAGGAACAGCATGTCGCCCACCATGCGCGCCAGGCGTTCGTATTCCTCGGCATTGGAGGCCAGCACCTCGCGATACTCCTCGGGGCTGCGGGCGCGGGTCAGCGCAACCTGGGTTTCGGTCATCAGGTTGCTGATCGGCGTGCGCAGTTCATGCGCCAGGTCGGAGGAAAAATCCTTGAGCCGCGCGAACGAATCCTCCAGCCGGGCCAGCATGTCGTTCAGGGTTTGCGCCAGCTCGGCCAGTTCGTCCGGCACCGCATCGACTGCCAGGCGGTAGTCGAGCCGGCTGGCGGTGACGCCGGCCGCGCCCTGGCGGATCGCCTGCAGCGGCGCCAGGCCGCGCCTGACCGCGGCCCAGCCGAGCAGGCCGGCCAATGCCGCGGCAACCGCGACGAACAGCCACAGGGTGCGGCGGAAGGAGGCCATGAAGTGCTCGTGGTGCGTAATGTCGACCGCCACCGCGACCAGCACCGGCGGTTCGCCCGGAATGCCGGTCGGCAGCAGCGCGGAAACGCCGCGCCGGGGCTGCTCACCGGACTGGTGCGCCTCGTGCCAGACCTGCGGCTGCGGCGGGTCGCGAACCGCATTGCGCGCCAGCAGCGCGGGCGGAAAGCCGGCGCCCGGGGTGGCGAACAGGGTTTGGTCTGTGGCACTGCGTACCACGATGGCCAGATCGTGATGGCCGACCAGCGCATCGTCGAGTTGCGCCGGCAAGGCATCGAGATCGGCGCGGGTTTGCACTTTTTCCAGCAGGTGACCGGCCAGATGCAGCTTGCCGGTCATCAGGTCCATGTCCTGTTCGACGAAGTGCTGCTCGACCGTCTTGCCGATCACCAGTCCCAGCGCCAGCAGCACCGCGGTCGAGGCGCTGGCGAACAGCAGGGTCAGGCGCCAGGTGATCGATTTGCCGCGGTGCTTCATCCGGCGTCGTCTTCCAGCACGTAACCCATGCCGCGCACGGTGCGTATGAGTTTCGGCTCGAAGCCGTCGTCCATCTTGGCGCGCAAGCGGCGCACCGCCACTTCGATGACGTTGGTATCGGAATCGAAATTCATGTCCCAGATCTGCGAGGCAATCAGCGAGCGCGGCAGCACTTCACCGCGACGCCGCAGCAGCAGTTCGAGCAGGGCGAATTCCTTGGCCGTCAGGTCGATGCGCTGGCCGGCTCGCGTGACGCGGCGGCGCAGCAGGTCGAGTTCCAGGTCGGCGACGCGCAGCTGCTCCGCCTCCTTGCTGCGGCTGCCGCGGCGCAGCAGGGTGCGCACCCGGGCCAGCAGTTCGGCGAAGGCGAAGGGCTTCACCAGGTAGTCGTCGGCGCCCAGTTCGAGGCCCTTGACGCGGTCTTCGACCTGGTCGCGCGCGGTGAGGAACAGCACCGGCAGCTCGCGCCCGGCGCGGCGCATGCCGGCCAGCAGCTGCCAGCCATCGAGCCGGGGCAGCATCACGTCGAGTATCGCCAGGTCGTAGTCGCCGGTCTCGCCCAGATGCAGGCCGTCGATGCCGTCGCGCGCCAGATCGACGACGAAGCCGGCTTCGACCAGCCCCTGTTTGAGGTAGTCGCCGGTTTTCGGCTCGTCTTCGACCACCAGGATTTTCATTTCATGCTCCGCTCATGTCCATGCCAGGATTGTGCGCTTGGCGAAACGGCGCCCGCCGAAGATTACAGAAATGTAATCGCGGCGTCAGCTTGCGGTGGGGAAGGGGTTAGCAGAATGCGTCCAACCCTCTGCAAAAGGAATCCCTGCCATGAAACCGCTACGTATCGCCCTCACCCTCGCAATGCTCTCGGCCTCAGCCGCATTTGCCCAGGGCGCGCCCAAGGTCGAAGTCTTCAAGAGCCCAAGCTGCGGCTGCTGCGGTGGATGGGTCGAACACATGCGCCAGAACGGGTTCCAGGTGACGACCCATGACGTCGCCGACGTTCCCGCGGAACGCAAGAAGCTCGGCATGCCCGAGCGCCTGGGTTCCTGCCACAGCGCGAAAGTCGCCGGCTATGTGATCGAAGGCCATGTGCCGGCCGCCGACATCCGCCGCCTGCTCAAGGAAAAGCCCAAGGCGATCGGTCTGGCTGTACCCGGCATGGTGCCCGGTTCGCCCGGCATGGAAGCCCCCAAGCCCATGCCCTACGCTACGCTGCTGGTGGCCGGCGACGGCACGACCCGCGTCTTTGCCAGCCACTGAACCATGAAGCTGACCGCATTTCGCCGGCAGTTGCTGATCTGCGCCGCCGGCCTGGGCATCGCGCTGCCGGCTTACGCTGCGGATGCCGCGGACGCTGCGCCCGCGCGCTCCGGCCTGGCCCAGGCGCTGGAGCAGGCCTGGCGCCTGCATCCCCAGGCCGCCGCGCTGCAAGGCCGCGAGGCCGAAGCCCGCGCGGCGCAGGACGTCGCCGCCGGCCTGACGCCGGAGCCGGGTTCGCTCAGCATCGGCAGTCGCAGCGACCGGCTCTATCGCAACCGGGGCATGCAGGAATATGAAGTCGAACTGGCGGCGCCCTTGTGGCTGCCGGGGCAGAAGGCGGCGCGCGAAGCCGAGGCGGCCAGCCGCGTCGATGCTATCACCGCCAGGCGCGCGGCATTGCGCGCCGAGCTGGCCGGCGAGCTGCGCGACGCCTGGTGGACTCTGGCGGCAGCGCGCAATGCCAAGCTTCTGGCCGCCCGCCGGCTCGATACCGCGCGCGCACTGGAAGCCGACGTGAGCCGCCGCTACAAGGTCGGTGAGTTGTCGCGGATCGACGCCAACCTGGCGCAGAGCGAAGTCCACGCGGCCGGCGCCGAACTGATCGAAACCGAGGCGACGCTGCTGCAGGCGGATCAGGCCTTGCGCACGCTGACCGGCACGGCCGCACCGCAGGACATGGCCGAGGAAGCGCCGAAGCGATTGGCTCAAGCCGGCGCCCTGGCGACTCCCGAAGCCCATCCCCTGCTCGCGGCGGCCGCCGCGGCGGCGCGCAGCGCCCGCGCCCGGGTCACGGTGGCCGACGAATCGCGCCGCGCCGCGCCGGAGCTGGCATTGCGCATGGTGCGCGAGCGCGGTGATTTCGCCGAGCCCTACGCCAATACGGTGGGCATACAGCTGAAGATTCCGTTCTCCTCCTCGGCGCAGGTACGCCGCGAAGGCTCGGCGGCGCAGGCCGAAGCCGACCAGGCCGACGCCGAAATGCTGCGCGCCCAGACCCGCGTGCGGCTCGAAACGGAGCGCGCCCAGCGCGCCCTGGATGCCGCAGAGCGCCAGCTGGCCATGGCGCAGGAGCGTTTGGCGCTCTCTGCTGAGAATCTGCGCCTGAGCGAAAAGGCTTTTTCGCTCGGCGAGTCCGACCTGGCGACGCTGCTGCGCATCCGCGCCGCCGCCTTCGACGCCGAAGCCTTTCTCGACCGCCAGCGCGTTGCCCGCGCGGCGGCCATATCGCGATTGAATCAAGCCCTGGGAGTATTGCCGTGAGACGTGTTTTTGCCGTTGCGCTATCCACCGCCGCGCTTGCCGCCACGTTCGCCGCCGGGTCTGCAGCCTATGCCCACGGCGATGAGGATCATGGCGCGGCACCGCCGCCCGTCACCCAGAGCATGGCGCCGCGCGCGGTAGCCGCCACCGAAGAATTCGAGGTGGTCGCCGTGCTCGAGGACAAGCACCTGGTGGTGTATGTCGACCGCCGTGCCAGCAACGAGCCGGTCGCCGGCGCCAAGGTGGAAATCGAGGGCGGCGGGCTGCAGGGCGTCGCCGCCGAGTCCGCGCCCGGCACCTACCTGTTGAATCTCGCGGCGGCCTTGCCGCCGGCCAAGCATGGCCTGACCATCAGCATCGAGGCCGGCGACGCCGCCGACCTGCTGACCGCCACGCTGGACACGTCATCGGCTGCGCCCGCTGCGGCGCACGCGCATTACTGGAGCGAGTGGATCGTCTGGGGCCTTGCCGCACTGCTGCTGCTTGTCAGCGGCGCATTGCTGGCCGCGCGGCGCCGCAAGCATAAAACCAAAGGACTATAGAAAATGCGGAAAATGCGAAATACATTTGTGCGGCCCCTGGTCGCCACGACCAGACTGGCCCTGGTCGCCGCGACCAGCCTGACCCTCCTCGCCGGCGGCGCGTTGGCCCACGGCGACGAGGATCACAGCCAGGACGCCAAGAAGGCCGCGCCGGCCGCGCCGGCCGCCGCGACGCCGGGAGCGGCGAGCGCGCCGGCCGCGCTGCAGCGGCTGGCCGACGGCAGCCTGTTCGTGCCCAAATCGGTGCAGCGCCAGCTCGGGCTGCGCACCCAGCCGGCGCACATCGGCGATCTGGCGGCGACGGTCGAGCTCAACGGCAGGGTCATTCCCGATCCGAACACCAGCGGTCGCGTCCAGGCTACGTTTTCCGGCAGCGTCATGCCGGGCCCCAAGGGCATGCCGACGCAGGGACGCAAAGTTCAGAAGGGCGAAGTGCTGGCCTGGCTGCGTCCGGTCGCCGGCGCCATCGAGCGCGGCAACCAGAAGGCGCAACTGGCCGAACTGGAGGCCCAGCTGGCGATCGCCGACGGGCGCGTCAAGCGCTTCGAGCAACTCGAAGGCGCGGTGCCGCAAAAGGAAATCGAAATGGCTCGCATCGAGCACGGGGCGCTGCAAAAGCGCCGCGCCTTCGTCGCCGCCAGCATCGACTCCGCCGAGCCGCTGCTGGCCCCGGCGACCGGCGTGATCAGCGCCTCCCACCACCTGGTGGCCGGCCAGATCGTCGATGCCAGGGAGGTGCTGTTCGAGATCGTCGACCCCGAGCGCCTGGCGGTCGAGGCGCTGGCCTACGATGCCGGCATCGGCGCGACCCTGATCTCGGCCAGCGCCCTGGCCGAGCAGACCGCGCTGGAGCTCAAGTTCGTCGGCGCCGGCCGGCAACTGCGCGAGCAGGCGCTGCCCTTGCTGTTCCGCATCGTCTCGGCCAACTCCATGGTGGCCGTTGGCCAACCGGTCAAGGTGATCGTGCGCACGGCGCATGAACTCAAGGGCGCCGCGGTGCCGCGCGCGGCGCTGACGAAAGTTGGCGCTGGCGAGACGGCGCTGTGGGTGCACACGGAGGCCGAGCGCTTTGTCGTGCGTCGGGTGCGCCATCAGGCGCTGGATGCCGCCAACGTTGCGATTGCCGAAGGCCTGCACGAGGGCGACCGCGTGGTCGTCGAAGGCGCCGGCCTGCTGTCGCAGGTGAGATGACACTCATGGCTTCGATCAAGCGCCGCGCACCATGAAATATTGCACCTTCGATGGGGCCCAAGCTGGCAAATGGGCCCGCCCCTCCCATCCTCCCCTCACGGGGAGGCTACTGATCGGCTCGCTGCGCTCGAACCTTACACAGCGCGCTTGGCAACTTATTCCACGTTAAAACCATGTTCGATTTCATCATCCACACCGCGCTCAAACAGCGCCTGATCGTCCTTGGCCTCTCGCTGCTGTTGATCATCTACGGCGCGATCACGCTGCGGCAGATGCCGGTCGATGTCTTCCCCGACCTCAACAAGCCGACCGTGACGCTGATGACCGAGGCCGGCGGCATGGCGCCGGAGGAGGTCGAGCAACTGGTGAGCTTCCCGGTCGAATCCAGCATGAACGGCATGCCGGGCGTGACGCGCGTGCGTTCCGTTTCGGGCATCGGCCTGTCCATCGTCTATGTCGAGTTCGAGTGGGGCACCGACATCTACCGCAACCGGCAGCAGATCGCCGAGCGCCTGAATCTGGTGCGCGAGCAATTGCCGCCGGGCATCGTGCCGCAACTGGGGCCGATCTCCTCGATCATGGGCGAGATCCTGCTGATCGCGATTCCAGCGGATCCGGCCAAGGTCAGCCCGATGGCGGTACGCGAGTATGCCGATTGGGTCATGCGGCCGCGCCTGTTGACCATCCCCGGCGTCGCCCAGGTGATTCCGATCGGCGGCGAAGTGCGCCAGTACCGCGTCGAGATCAAGCCCGCGCAGCTGCAGGCGCTCGGCATCGAGCGCGAAAAGCTGGAAGCCGCGCTGAAGGATTTCGGCGCCAACACCAGCGGCGGCTTTCTCGAAGCCCAGGGCCGCGAATGGCTGATTCGCCAGATCGGCCGCAGCTCGCGCATCGAGGATTTGCAGAACCTGGTGGTGGAGGTCAAGAACGGCCAACCGATCCTGCTCAAGCAATTGGCCGACGTGAAACTGGCGCCGGCCATCAAGCGCGGCGACGGCAGCTACAAGGGCAAGCCGGCGGTGATCCTGTCGGTGCAGAAGCAGCCGTCGGCCGACAGCGTGACCCTGACCCGCGAGGTGGAAAAGGCCATCGCCGAACTCGGCAAGAGCCTGCCCCAGGGCATCGAGGCGCCGTCCTTCCTGTTCAAGCAGGCCGACTTCATCGAGCACTCGGTGAACAACGTCGAGGAAGCCCTGCGCGACGGCGCGATCCTGGTCGCGGTGATCCTCTTCCTGTTCCTGCTCAATGTGCGCACCACGATCATTTCGCTGATGGCGATTCCGGTATCGCTGCTGGCGACGGCGCTGGTGTTCCATTACTTCGGCCTGTCGATCAACACCATGACCCTGGGCGGCCTGGCGATCGCCATCGGCGAACTGGTGGATGACGCCGTGGTCGGCGTCGAGAACGTCTTGCGCCGGCTCAAGCTGAATCGTGCGATGGCCACGCCGCGCCCGGTGGCCGAGGTGATCGCCGCCGCGACCCTGGAAGTGCGCTCGGCCATCGTCTATGCCACGGTGATCATCGTGCTGGTGTTCGTGCCGCTGTTCGTCCTGCCCGGCATCGAGGGGCGCTTGTTCACTCCGCTGGGCATCGCCTACATCGTGTCGATTCTGGCCAGCATGATCGTCTCGGTGACGCTGACGCCGGTGATGGCCTATTACCTGCTGCCGCACATGAAACAGCTGCATGCCGGCGACAGCCCGCTGGTGATCCGCCTCAAGCGCTGGGATGCGCATCTGCTGCACTGGTCCTTCAATCGCGCGCGCGCGCTGCTGGCCGGCGCGCTGGTGCTGGTGCTGATCGTCGCGGCCAGCGTGCCCTTCTTCCCGCGCTCCTTCCTGCCGCCCTTCAACGAAGGCACGCTGACGGTCAATGTGCTGCTCAATCCCGGCACCTCGCTGGCGGAATCCAACCGCATCGGCACCCTGGCCGAGCAGCAAGTCGCCCAGGTGCCCGAGGTGACCAAGGTCGGCCGCCGCACCGGTCGCGCCGAGCTCGACGAACATGCCGAAGGCGTGCATTACACCGAGATGGACGTCGACCTGAAGGCATCCGCGCGCAGCCGCGAGCAGATCATCGCCGACATCCGGCAACGCCTGGCCAGCCTGCCGGCAGCCTCCAACGTCGGCCAGCCGATTTCGCATCGCCTCGACCACCTGCTGTCCGGCGTGCGCGCCCAGATCGCGCTGAAAATCTACGGCGACGATCTCGACACGCTGCGCGGCCTGGCCGCCGAGATGCGCGAGCGCCTGGCGAAAATTCCCGGCGTCACCGATCTGCAGATCGAGAAACAGGTGCTGATCCCGCAGGTCAAGATCCGCCTCGACTACGAGCAGGCCGCGCGCTACGGCGTCGCCCCCGGCAACCTGCTGCGCAGCCTGGAGCAGATGATCGAGGGCGAGCAGATCACCCAGGTCATCGAAGGCAACCGGCGCTTCGACCTGCTGGTGCGCCTGCCGGAAAGCGCGCGCAGCCCGCAGGCGCTGGCCGATCTGCTGATCGAAACGCCGGGCGGCCATGTGCCCTTGTCGCGCATCGCCAGCGTCGAGGAAAGCGACGGCCCGAATCAGGTCAGCCGCGAAAACTCGCGCCGCCGTATCGTGCTTTCGGCCAACACCGACGGCCGCGACATGTCGCAGGTGATCGCCGACGTGCGTGCCGAACTCGCCGCCAAGCCCTTGCCGGAAGGCTACTTCACCGCGCTGGAAGGCCAGTTCCAGGCGCAGGAGCAGGCGGCGCGGCTGATCACGCTGCTCGCCGCCGTATCGCTGACCATGATCTTCATGGTGCTCTACAGTCGCTACCGTTCGATGGCGCTGACCCTGATCATCATGGGGAATATTCCGCTGGCGCTGGTCGGCAGCGTGATCGCGCTGTGGATTTCCGGACAGCCGCTGTCGGTCGCCGCGCTGGTCGGCTTCATCACCCTGACCGGCATCGCGACGCGCAACGGCATCCTCAAGATCAGCCACTACATCAACCTCTGCGCCTTCGAGAATGAAAGCTTCGGCCAGCACATGATCGTGCGCGGCTCGCTGGAACGCCTGACGCCGGTGCTGATGACCGCGCTGGTGGCTGCCTTCGCCTTGATGCCGCTGCTGCTCTCGGCCGACGCACCGGGCAAGGAAGTGCTGCATCCGGTGGCGGTGGTGATCTTCGGCGGCTTGATCAGCTCGACCCTGCTCGATACCCTGCTGACGCCGCTGATGTTCTGGCTCTGGGGCAGGCCCGCCCTGGAGCGGCTGCTCGCCGCCAAAGAGAATGAAAGTTTCTAAACCTGTTCCCATGACCAAGGAGTTTCCCATGAAGCAATCCCTGATTTCCTTCGCCGCCGGCGCCCTGATGCTGGCGGCCTCGACCGCGTTCGCCCACAGCGACGAGGTTCTTGATACCCAGAAGGCGCCCAACGGCGGCCAGCAGCGTATGGCCGGCGCCTATCACTTCGAACTGTTGGTGGCGAAGGACAGCAAGGAAGCCCGAGACAACCCGGTGGTGGTGTATGTCACCGACCATGCCAACGCCAAGATTCCAACAGTTGGCGCTGGCGGCACGGCGACCATCCTCGCCGGCAAGCAGAAAGCCAGCGTCAAGCTGGTTCCCGACGGCGACAATCGCCTCAAGGGCGTCGGCAAGTATGCGTCGGCGCCGGACATGAAGGTGGTGGTCGCCGTCACCCTGGCCGGCAAGCCCGCCGAGCAGGCGCGCTTCACGCCATTGGCGGCACCGCTGGCCGTGGCGACCGACGGGCATACCGGCCACAAGCACTGAGCGGCCGAGGCGGGGCTGTGGTTCGGATTCATGCCTTTCCGAAGCTCACCGGCCGGCAGCCGAATTACCGAAATGTAATCGACTCGTCATGGTCCTGACGGCAGTCGCGGCGCAGACTGGGAACCGTGGACGCCGGTTGGATAGGCAGCATTTCCCCTCTGATCACTTAAGGAGAATCATCATGAAAAAACTCGTCACCACAGCCATTGCGGCCGCACTCGCATTTTCCGCGCCGGTCTTCGCCGACGACGCGCACCATCCGGAAAAGGCCGCGGACGCCAAGAGCGCGCCGGCCCCGCTGGCGCCGCAGATCAAGAAAATGCAGGACAACGTGAAGAAGCTGCAGCCGCAGCTCGACCGTATCGCCAAGGCCAAGACCGACGCCGAGCGGCAGAAGGCCATGGCCGAGCACATGCAGACCATGCAGGAAAACATGGCCATGGCGCGCGGCATGCAGGCCGGGATGATGATGGACTGTCCCATGATGCAAGGCGGCATGATGGGCAAGGGCGGCATGGGCATGATGGGCAAGGGCGGCATGATGGGCGGCGGCCAGGGCATGGCGGGCGCCGATGACATGATGGCCAAGCGCATGGAAATGATGGAAAAGCGCATGGACATGATGCAAATGATGATGCAAGGCCGCATGGGCATGCCCGAGGGCGTCCCCGCCAAACCGGCCAATTGAATCCGTTGCGGAGGAGTGCAAATGAAGCGCCCCATCGACGAACGAAGCCACAAGGCCCCTGTCGGCCTGCCTGGTAGGGGAGCGTGATGCGGGCCTGGCTGGAAAAGCAGTGCTTGGCATTTCGCGCCTGGATGCGGACGAACCGGAAGGCGCATGCCAGGGCGCATGACCAGGCATGCTGCTCGTCCCCGCCGCCGGGTGCAGGCCACCATGACGGGAGAGGAAGTTGAACGTGCCGGTCAGGCTCGGAATCAGTAGCGCAAGGGAGCTCCGACAAAAATATGAACAACAATCATCATGAACATTCGCCGATGGCGGGAAGATCGAAGATCGCCTGGATCGTCTTCGCGGCGATTGCCGCCTTCTATCTCCTGAGCGAACATCGCGCCCATCTGCTGGGGGCGCTGCCCTTCCTGCTGCTGCTGGCCTGCCCGCTGATGCATTTGTTCATGCACGGCGGTCACGGTGGTCACGGCCACGGAGGCGGCGACGGGCCGGCGGACAAGGGGGCGGACAAGGGGGCGGACAAATGAACGGCAACGCTTCGGCCTACGGCCTGTGGACCCTGGTGCTGCTCAATTCGGCGGTGTTCATCATTTTCGCTTTCAGCTTCTACAAGCCGAAGAGTTCGCGCGACTGGCGCAGTTTCGGCATGTATTCCGCCTTCATCGTCGCGCTGTTCACCGAGATGTACGGTTTCCCGCTGACGCTTTACCTGTTGTCGGGCTGGCTGTCGCAGCGTTTTCCGGAGGTCGATTTCCTCTCCCACGATGCCGGCCACCTGCTCGAAGTCATGTTCGGCTGGCGCGCCAATCCGCACTTCGGCCCCTTCCACCTGCTAAGCACGGCCTTCATCTTCGGCGGCTTCTGGCTGCTGGCATCCGCCTGGAACGTGCTCTACCAGGCGCAGCGCGCGCATCGCCTGGCAGCTAGCGGCCCCTATGCACGCATCCGCCATCCGCAGTACCTGGCCTTCGTCCTCATCATGTTCGGTTTCCTGCTGCAGTGGCCGACCTTGCTCACCGTCGTCATGTTTCCCATTCTGGTGATCGTTTATGCGCGCCTCGCGCGCCGCGAGGAAGCGGAGGTGGAGGCCGAATTCGGCACGGACTACGCCGCGTATCGCGCGCGGACGCCGGCGTTCTGGCCATGGTGACGGACACTGAACAGCGTCACGCATCCGCTGCGCCGCGACGCCGCGGCGTGATGGACTGGCCCGAGACCAACGTGGTCTTGTTCGCCTTCTTGCTCAATCTGCCCTGGGAAATGTGGCAGATCCCCTTGTTCACGGGCACCTCGTCGCTTGCCCACTGGGACGGAGTCGTCATGTGCACACGCGCTACGGTGGGCGATGCGGTGATCGCCTTGTGCGCCTTCTGGCTGGTCGCAACGGTATGCACCCGCGACTGGATCCGGCGGCCCTCCGGTATCAGCCTGGGGGCCTTTGTCGCCGCCGGCCTCGTCGCCACGATCGCGCTGGAGTATTGGGCCACCCGGATCGGTGGACGCTGGGAGTATGCCGAAGCAATGCCCCGGCTGCCGCTGCTGGGTACCGGGCTGGCGCCGTTGCTGCAATGGCTGCTGCTGCCGCCCCTCGTCGTATGGCTGGTAAGGAGGCAAATCCGATGAAAGCGGACGGAACCATGATCGACCCGGTGTGCGGCATGACGGTCAAGCCCGATTCGGCGCACCGCTTCGACTACGAAGGACGGCACTACCGTTTTTGCAGCGCGAAGTGTCTTGCCAAATTCCAGGCCGATCCGCCGCGCTATCTGGTCCCGCCGGCACCGGCCGCCGCTGCCGAGCCGGCCGAGTCAGTCGAGTCGGCAGCGGCCCGCGAATACACCTGCCCGATGCACCCCGAGGTGCGCCAGCCCGGCCCCGGTACCTGCCCCAAGTGCGGCATGGCGCTGGAGCCGGTGCTGCCCGAGCTGGAGCAGGACGAGGACAACACCGAGTACCGCGACTTCCATCGCCGCTTCTGGGCCAGCCTGCCGCTGACCGTCAGCGTCGTGCTCCTGGCGATGGCCGGGCATCGGCTGGACTGGCTCGATCCCGCGCTGCGCGGTTGGGGCGAACTGCTGCTCAGCATGCCGATCGTGCTCTGGGCCGGTTGGCCCTTCTTCGTCCGCGGCTGGCAGTCATTGCTCAATCGCAGCCCGAACATGTGGACCCTGATCAGCCTCGGCACCGGTGCGGCATTCGTCTACAGCGTGGCCGCGATCCTGGCGCCCGGCTGGTTTCCGATCTCGTTCATGGCCCATGGCCGCATCGGGGTGTATTTCGAGGCGGCGGCGGTCATCATCTCGCTGACCCTGCTGGGGCAGATGCTGGAACTTCGCGCCCGCTCGCAGACCACTGCGGCGATCAAGTCCCTGCTCGGCCTCGCGCCGAAAACCGCGCGCCGCATCAATCCCGACGGCAGCGAGGAAGACGTGCCGCTGGCCCATGTGCACGTCGGCGACGCGCTGCGCGTGCGCCCCGGCGAGAAGGTGCCGGTGGATGGCGCGGTGACGGAAGGCGGCAGTGCGGTCGACGAATCCATGCTCACCGGCGAACCGCTGCCGGTGACCAAGCGTCCCGGCGACAAGGTGATCGGCGCCACGATGAACACCTCGGGCAGCCTGGTGATCCGCGCCGAAAAGGTCGGCGCCCAGACCGTATTGGCGCAGATCGTGCAGATGGTGGCCCAGGCGCAGCGCTCGAAGGCGCCGCTGCAGCGCATGGCTGACGTCGTCGCCGGCTATTTTGTGGTGGTCGTGGTCGGCATCGCCTTGCTGAGTTTCTTCGCCTGGGGCCTTCTCGGCGGCCAACAGGGCTGGGTCTTCGGGCTGATCAACGGCGTCTCCGTGCTGATCATCGCCTGCCCCTGCGCGCTGGGCCTGGCCACGCCGATGTCGGTCATGGTCGCGACCGGCAAGGGCGCCACCAGCGGCATCCTGTTTCGCGATGCCGCCGCGATCGAACGCCTGCGCGAGGTCGATACGCTGATCGTGGACAAGACCGGCACCCTGACCGAAGGCCGCCCGGCCTTCGAACGCGCCGTGGCGGTGGCAGGCGGTAGCGAGGACGAGGTGCTGCGCCTCGCCGCGAGCCTCGACCAGGGCAGCGAGCACCCGCTGGCCGAAGCCATCGTGCGCGCCGCGCGCGAGCGCGGACTGGTCCTCGACAAGGCGGAACAGTTCGAGTCGGCGAGCGGCATCGGCGTGCACGGCACGGTCGGCGGCCGCCACCTGGCGCTGGGCAATGCGGCGCTGATGGCCGATGCCGGCGTCGATGTGAGCGACATGGTGGTCGCGGCCGAGGCGCTGCGCCTGGAAGGCGCCAGCGTCATGCATCTGGCTGTTGACGGGCGGCTGCTGGGCCTGCTGGCCGTCGCCGACCCGATCAAGGCGAGCACCGCCGAGGCGCTGGCGAGCCTGCGCCAGGCCGGCCTGCGCGTCATCATGGCCACCGGTGACGGCCTGACCACCGCGCAGGCGGTCGGCAAGCGGCTGGGCATCGAGGAAGTGCATGGCGAAGTCAAGCCGGCCGACAAGCTGGCCCTGGTCGAGCAACTGCAGCGCGAAGGACGCATCGTGGCCATGGTCGGCGACGGCATCAACGATGCGCCGGCCTTGGCCCGGGCCGAGGTCGGCATCGCCATGGGCACCGGCACCGACGTCGCCATGAACAGCGCCCAGGTGACGCTGGTCAAGGGCGATCTGCGCGGCATCGCCCGCGCCCGCCAATTGTCGGCCGCGACGGTGGCCAACATGCGGCAGAACCTGGCGTTCGCCTTTCTCTACAACGCCCTCGGCGTGCCGATCGCCGCCGGCATCCTGTATCCGGCTTTCGGTCTACTGCTCTCGCCGATCATCGCGGCCGCGGCGATGAGCCTCTCGTCGCTCAGCGTGGTCGGCAACGCCTTGCGCCTGCGCGGCGCCTGACGGAAACGGATTTCGTCGGCGATGGGCTTTATCATCTGGCAGCGCGCCGCGGCTTCGCGGCAACACCGATTTACGTCAATGAACAATGAAGGAGTTATCGCACATGAATCGCCACGCATTGCTTGCCCTCTGCGCCAGCCTGATCTTTTCCGCCGCGCCGGCGCTGGCCGCGCCCGAGGCGGCCGCCTGGTCAGACGGCGTGATCAGGAAGCTGAATCGGACTTCGGGCTCCATCACCATCACGCACGGCGAGCTGCCCAATCTCCACATGGGTCCCATGACCATGAGCTTCAAGGCCAAGGACCCCGCCATGCTGAAGAAGTGGAAGGAGGGCGACAAGATCCGCTTCCGCGCCGCCGAGGTCAAGGGTGAATTGACCGTCACCCGCATCGAAGCCGCGAAGTAGGGCCATGGCCTCCCGTCTCTTGCGGCTGGCAGCGCTTGTCGCCCTGGCCTCCGGCAGTGCGTGGGCGCAGCCGGCCGAGCAGTTGATCGGCGGCGAGGTCGAGAGCCTGCTCGAATTTGCCCGCAGCCGCCATCCCGAGTTCGCCGCGCTGCGCGCCGAGGCCGAGGCGGCGACGGCGAAGATCGAGCCGGCGGGCGCCTTGCCCGATCCGATGCTGCGCACCGAGTTGCGCGACGTCACCAACGAGGGCCTGGATGCCAGCGCCAACCTGCTGCCGCCGCGCATCGGCGGCGCGCGCTATACCTTTTCGCAAAGTCTGCCCTGGTTCGGCAAACGCGATCTGCGCCGTGGCGTGGCCGGCGCCGCCGCCGACGAGGCGCAGGCGCGCGCCCGCGCCGGCTGGCTCGAGCTGGCGACCCGCATCAAACTGACCTACGCCCAGCATCACGTGCATCTGACCAGCATCCGCTACGCGCAGGAGAACCTCGACCTGATGCGGCGTGTCGCCGAGATCGCGCGCACCCGCTATGCCAGCGGCTTCGGCAGCCAGCAGGATGCCTTGCGCGCGCAATCCGAGATCATCGCCATGGAAACCGACCTGGTGATGCTCGAAGGCGAAAGCGCCCAGGCCAGTGCGCGTATGCGTGCGCTGCTGGGGCGTCCGGAAAACGTCAAGCTGCGCCCGCCCGAGAAGCTGCGCCTGCTGCCGCCGGTAGCCAGGCTGGACATGGTGGCGCTGGAGGCGCGGCTGCGCGCCAACAATCCGCAACTCGCTGCCGACGACGCACGCATCAACGGCGCCGAGCAGGGCCGCAGTCTGGTCGAGCGCAACCGCTATCCCGACGTGACCCTCGGCATTTCGCCGACACAGACGCGCAACCGCGTCAGCGAATGGGAATTGATGTTCGAGATCAACATTCCGTTGCAGCAGGGCAGCCGCCGCGCCCAGGAACGCGAGGCCGAACTGAACCTCGAAGCGGCGCGCCTGCGCCGCCAGGGCAACCTCAACCAGAGCCTGGCCGAACTCAGCGAAAGCCTGGCCGGCCTCGAAGTCGCGCGGCGGCTGGAGTCACTGGTGACGGGCGGCCTGCTGCCGCAGGCCGAACTGAACCTGAACGCAGCCTTGGCTGCCTACGAAACCGGCCGCGCCGATTTCGCTGCGGTGCTCGATGCGCACCGGCAACTGCGCCGCGCCCGCAATGAACTGGTGAAGGCGCGCGGCGACCAGCAGATACGCCTGGCCGAGATCGAAAAGATGGTGGGAGAAGACCTATGAAGTATTACGTTCCGGGCGTGGTGACGGCCCTTTTGTTTGCCGTGGGCTCCGGCTACTGGGTGGGGACCAAGAGAGTTGGTGCTGGCGACACGGCGACCATGGCCGCTGCGCCCGCCCCGGCGTCGGTTGCGGGTGACGCCGCGGCGCAGAAGCCGCGCAAGCTGCTCTACTACCGCAACCCGATGGGCCTGGCGGACACCTCGCCGACGCCGAAGAAGGACTCGATGGGCATGGACTACATCGCGGTCTATGAAGGCGAGGACGAGGGCGTAGCGGCCGGCGAGCTCAAGATCAGCACCGAGAAAGTGCAGAAGCTCGGCGTGAAAACCGAGCCGGCTGCGCTGCGCGAGTTGGCGCGTCAGGTGCGGGCCGCGGGTCGGGTCGAGATCGACGAGCGCCGCCTGCACAACGTGGCGCCGAAATTCGAGGGCTGGGTCGAGCGTCTGCACGTCAATGCCACGGGCCAGCCGGTGGCCAAAGGCCAGCCGCTGTTCGAGGTGTATAGCCCGGAACTGGTTTCGGCTCAGCGCGAGTACGTGGTGGCGGCCAAGGGCGTCGCGGCGCTGAAGGATGCCAGCAGCGAATTGCAGTCGGGCATGCGCCAGCTGGCCGAGGCCAGCCTGGTCCGACTGCGCAACTGGGACATATCCGAAGAGCAGATCAAGGCGCTGGCCGGCGGCGGCGAGGCCAGGCGCACGCTGAGCTTCCGTTCGCCGGTGAGCGGCGTGGTGCTGGAAAAGAAGGCGGTGGCCGGCATGCGTTTCATGCCCGGCGAGATGCTCTACCAGATTGCCGACCTTTCCGCCATCTGGGTGCTGGCCGATGTCTTCGAGCAGGACATCGGACTGGTGAAAGTCGGCGCTGGCACTACGGTGAGAATCAACTCCTACCCCGACAAGAATTTCAAGGGCGTCGTCACCTATGTCTATCCGACACTGAAAGCCGAGACCCGGACCGTCCCCGTCCGCCTGGAGCTGGCCAACCCCGGGTTTTTGCTCAAGCCTGGAATGTTCGCGCAGGTGGAACTGTCCATCGGCAGCAAGGCCAAGGTGGTGACGGTGCCGCTGTCGGCCGTGATCGACAGCGGCACGCGGCAGGTCGTGCTGATCGACAAAGGCGCGGGGCGCTTCGAGCCGCGCGAGGTCAGGCTTGGTGCGCGCAGCGACAGCCATGTCGAGATCATGGAGGGCGTCAAGGACGGCGAGCCGGTGGTGGTCGCGGCGAACTTCCTGATCGATGCCGAAAGCAATCTCAAGGCAGCGGTGGGCGGTTTCGGCCATTCGGCCCACGGCGCGGCGCCGGCGCCAGGGGCCGCGAGCGGGCAAGCCGCGCCGGTGGCCGCGGCCAGCGGCCACCGGGCCAGTGGCACGCTCGACGCCATCGATGCCAAGGCGGGCACGGTCACCGTGAGCCACGGCCCGGTGGCCAGCCTCAAGTGGCCGGCGATGACCATGGACTTCGTGCTGGCGAATCCGGCGCTGGCGGAGAAGATCAAGCCGGGCAGCGCCATCGGCATCGAGTTCGTCGAGCGCAAACCCGGCGAGTGGGTGATCACGAAGCTGGAAGCCGCGGCAAAACCGGCGACGCCGGCTGCCGCCGCATCGGCCAAATCGGCGCACCAGGGCCACTGACATGCTGAACGGATTGATCGACTGGTCGGCGCGCAACCGCTTCCTGGTCCTGCTGGCCACCTTGTTCGTCACGCTGTGGGGCATCTTTGCCGTACTGCGCACGCCGATCGACGCGCTGCCCGATCTGTCGGACGTGCAGGTCATCGTCTATACGGAGTATCCCGGCCAGGCGCCGCAGGTGGTCGAGGACCAGGTCACCTATCCGCTCACCACGGCCATGCTCTCGGTGCCGAAGTCGAAGGTGGTGCGCGGCTTTTCCTTCTTCGGCGCCTCCTTCGTCTACATCATTTTCGAGGACGGCACCGACATCTACTGGGCGCGCTCGCGCGTGCTCGAGTACCTGAACTTCGCTTCCGGGCGCATGCCCAGGGGTGTCACGCCGCAGCTCGGGCCGGACGCCACCGGCGTCGGCTGGGTGTATCAGTACGCGCTGCTGGCCAAGGACAAGACCCTGGCCGAACTGCGCACGATCCAGGACTGGTACGTGCGCTATCAATTGACCAAGGCCCACGGTGTGGCCGAGGTCGCCTCGATCGGCGGTTTCGTGCAGACCTACCAGGTCACCGTCGATCCGGTCCGCTTGCGCGCCTACGGCATCCCCCTGATGAAGGTGGCGCAGGCGATCCGCGACTCCAACCGCGACGTCGGCGGTCGCGTGGTCGAGATGGCCGAGACCGAGTACATGGTGCGCGGCAAGGGCTATCTGCGCGGCAAGAGCGACATCGAAATGCTGGTGGTCAAGAGCGAGAAGGGCACGCCGGTGCTGATCCGCGACATCGCCCGCGTCGAGCTGGCGCCCGACGAGCGGCGCGGCCTGACCGAGCTCAACGGCGAAGGCGAAGTGGTATCGGGCATCGCCATGGCCCGCTACGGCCAGAACGCGCTCGAAGTCATCCATAACCTGAAGGACAAGATCGCCGAAATCGGTCCCGGCCTGCCCGCGGGCGTCACGGTGCAGACCGTGTATGACCGCTCCGAACTGATCCACCGCGCCATCGAAACCCTCAAGCGCACGCTGCTGGAGGAATCGCTGATCGTCGCGCTGGTTTGCATCGTTTTTCTGCTCCATGTGCGCAGCGCACTGGTCGCCATCCTGATGCTGCCGGTCGGCATCCTGATCGCCTTCATCGCCATGCGTCTGTTGGGCATGAATTCCAATCTGATGAGCCTGGGCGGCATCGCGATCGCCATCGGCGCCATGATCGACGCGGCGATCGTCATGATCGAGAACGCCCACAAGCATCTGGAGCGCCTGCACTCCTCCCCCTTCAAGGGGGAGGCTGGGAGGGGGATGGGGGAAGAGGGCGGAGCACAACCCCATCCCCACCCTAACCCTCCCCTTGTCCCAGGGGATACCGTCCCTTCGGGACATAAAGGGGAGGGAACAAGGCAGCGCGCCGAGGCCATCATCGCCGCTTGCAAGGAAGTCGGCCCGGCGCTGTTCTTCTCGCTCTTGATCATCACCGTCTCCTTCCTGCCGGTGTTCAGCCTGGAAGGCCAGGAAGGACGGCTGTTCTCGCCCTTGGCCTACACCAAGACCTTCGCCATGGCCGGCGCGGCGCTGCTGTCGATCACCCTGGTGCCGGTGCTGATGATGCTGTTCATCCGCGGCAAGATCATGCCGGAAGCGAAGAACCCGGTGAATCGCTTCCTGATCTGGGTCTATCGGCCGATCATCGCCGGCGTGATGCGCTGGAAGAAGCTGACCATCGCGCTGGCGCTGCTGGCTCTGGGCGTCTCGATCTATCCGGCCTCGAAGCTCGGCTCCGAGTTCATGCCGACGCTCAACGAGGGCACGCTGTTCTACATGCCAGCTTCATTGCCCGGGATGTCGATCACCAAGGCCGCCGAACTGCTGCAAACGCAGAACAAGATCATCAAGAGCTTTCCCGAAGTCGCCTCGGTGTATGGCAAGGCCGGTCGCGCCAACACCGCAACCGATCCGGCACCGACCGAGATGTTCGAGACCGTGATCAACCTCAAGCCGGAATCCGAATGGCGGCCCGGTATGACTACCGACAAGCTGATTGCCGAGCTGGACAAGGCCCTGCAGTTCCCCGGTGTCGCCAACTCGTGGACCATGCCGATCAAGGCGCGCATCGACATGTTGTCGACCGGCATCCGCACGCCGATCGGCATCAAGGTCTTCGGCAAGGATCTGAACGAGATGGAGAAGCTGGCCAAGGAGATCGAGGCCGTGGTCAAGACCGTGCCGGGCACCAGCAGCGCCTTCGCCGAGCGCATCACCGGCGGCTTCTACCTCAACATCACGCCGGACCGCGAGCAGCTCGCGCGCTACGGACTGGCCGTGGGCGATCTGCAGGACGTGATCGGCACCGCGCTGGGCGGCGAAATGGTCACCACCACGGTCGAGGGCCGCGAACGTTTCGGCGTGCAGGTGCGCTATCCGCGCGAGCTGCGCGCCGATCCGCAACAGATCGCGCGCGAGGTACTGGTGCCGACCATGGACGGCGCCATGATTCCGCTCGGCCAACTGGCGAAGGTCGAGGTCGCCAAGGGGACTCCCGGCATCCGCACCGAGAACGCCCTGCTCTCCGCCTACATCTTTGTCGACATCCGCGAGCGCGACATCGGCGGCTACGTCGCCGACGCGAAGCAGGCAGTGGCGGCGCAGATCAAGTTCCCGCCGGGCTATTACGTCACCTGGAGCGGCCAGTTCGAGTACATGGAACGCGCCATCGCGAAAATGAAAGTCGTCATCCCGGTGACGCTGCTGTCGATTTTCCTGCTGCTCTACCTGAACTTCAGGCGTCTCACCGAAACCCTGATCGTGATGCTTTCGGTGCCCTTCGCCCTGGTCGGCGGGGTCTGGCTGATGTGGCTGCTGAATTACAACCTCTCGGTCGCGGTGGCGGTCGGCTTCATCGCCCTGGCCGGGGTGGCGGCCGAGACCGGCGTGGTGATGCTGATCTATCTCGATCACGCGTGGGAAGCCGCCAAGCAAAAGTCGGCGCTGGCGGGGCGGCAGTCGAACGCGGAGGATCTCTATGCCGCCGTGATGGAGGGCGCCGTCGAGCGGGTGCGGCCGAAGATGATGACCGTGGTGGCGATCATGGCGGGCCTCTTGCCCATCATGTGGGGCACCGGCACCGGCTCGGAAGTCATGAGCCGCATTGCTGCGCCCATGGTCGGCGGCATGATTTCCTCGACGGTGCTCACGCTCGCGGTGATTCCAGCCATCTACGCGCTGGTCAAGCAATGGCGCCTGAAGCGCGGCATTGAGCACTAAACCATTTTTCAATGCAAGGAGAAGATGATGTCGAAGAAGAAGTGGGCAGTCGCCGTCGTAGTAGTCGCGGTATTGCTGGGTGGCTGCGTCACCAGCGGTGGATATTCCGGGGGCGGTTCCAGTGGCGGATCGAGTTCTGGTGGGCACTCTCATTGACCTGTTCCTGACAAGGCCGTGACGGAGTTGTAATCCGGCAGTCATGTTCCTGACAGCCGCCCGGCCGCAAAATTCTCCGGATTACCCGGCACCCGGGACGCGTGGCTTGGCCACCCGATTTTCGATCAATCAGGAGGCGCAAATGAAAAAGCGTGAGTCAGCGGCGAAGCTCAATGACGACGGATCGAGGCAGCACGCCCGCGGATCAGGCGCGGCGGATTCGGCATCGGGCAATGGCGGCATCCCGCGCGAACAATGGATTGCGGAAGCCGCCTATTTCCGCGCCGAGCAGCGTGGCTTCTCGCCGGGCAACGATATGTCCGACTGGCTGGATGCCGAAGCCGACGTGGACCGCATGCTGGGATGTCGTCCGGCGGCATAGGGCATCACATGACCCGATCGCTCGCCCGGCAATGCATGTCTTTGGGCTGATCCTCGGCGCGGATGTGGGTGGCCGCACGCGCTGATCGACGGGTTCGCCACTCCTCCTTGTGCGTCCCATGAATGTTCCGCAGCCGCCAGGTTCCGCCGCGGCGAATGCGCAAGGACAGACCTGACAGAAATGTAATCGACGAGTCATGTTGTCGACGACCGTAGACGCTCAGACTGTGTTTCGTCCACAGCATTTGGATAAGCAAGATTCCCATCCTCGAACCATTAGGAGAAATTCCATGAAAGTGAAAACCATTGTCGCGGTGAGTTTGTTTACCGCCATAGCTGCCCTGTCCGGGGCCGGCTTCGCCGCTTCGGATACGGACAAGGCTGCAGAAGTCAAGGCTCCAGCCGCCAACGAACAAACCGGCAAGAAGGTGAAGCCCCATTCCCACATGGAGGAAAAGACTGGAATGCCGCAGAAAGTCGCGGACTCCAAGGCCGCCAAGCCGGATCCTGCCAAGGACAAGAGCAAGCATTTTCATCCCCGGGACGGCAAGTAAGTCCTGCCATCGCGAGGCCCCGTTTCGGGGCCTCGGCGTTTTAGCGATGAATGACGACAATCATGATGAACACGGCAACCGATGCTCCTGTCGCCTGTAAGCGGATATGATTGGTTGTCACCCGAAAGCAATCCGCTTCACATATTGTCAAGCCGTGCTGATGAAACACTGGATCAGCGAATGCAACCATGGTTGCCATGAAGAAGTCATGGAATCGGGGTCAGGCGGAAAATGGCTGAACGTAGGGCCGATCAACCTGGTTTCGGCAATCCTGATCAGGAGCGGGTGAGCAAAACGCCGCTGATTACCGGAATGGGCAATGCGCGTGAATCTGAAGGAGTGGGATGTCTATCGTCTTGCCGGAGAGTCCTCGACAACTGCGCTGGATGCTTGTTCGCCAATTGGGCGCCGCCGCGATCGCTATTGGACTGGTTGCCGGTGGCGTTTCCTATCAGGTTGAAACCACCCGCGCCGAGCAGTCTGCGTTGGAAAATGCCGCGGATGGGGCGCGGCACTTCGAGTCTTCGGCGACGCAGATGGCCATGGACACCAAGGCGTCCGGAGAACACGCCGCACTCAAGCGTCTGCTGGACCGAAGCCGATTTGTCGCTGTTCGTGTATTCAGCCTTGAGAGAAAGCTGATCTATGAGACCTGGGAGGACACCCCGCCCGCGCTGATGAATGCTATTCGCATCGCCGGACATCAGCATGACTGGCCCGATTTCGGGCAAAGCCACCAGAATTGGATCGATGTTGGCGACGAGCGCTTGATTCAAGTCGTTCTGCCGTTGATTGGAGCGGATGCAAGACGTGTTGGCTATCTGGAAGGTATCAGCCGCCTCGACAGGCAGACCTTGGAAGCCCAGCGGGATCAGGTTCGCAACGGAGCGCTGACGGCATCCCTGTCTGTCCTGGTCACGGCATTTCTCCTCTACCCTTTGTTGTTGGCCATGCTGCGCCAGTCCGCTGAACGATCCCGTCGTCTGCTGGATGCCAATCTCTCCCTGTTGCGCTCCCTCGGCAACGCCATTGCGAAACGGGATTCAGATACCGACGCCCATAACTACCGGGTGACGCTCTATGCCGTCGCCCTGGCTGAAGCGCTGAACGTGCCGAAGCGGGACATAGCGGATCTGGTGGTCGGTGCTTTCCTCCACGATATTGGAAAGATAGGCATACCGGACCGCATCCTGCTCAAACCCGGGAAGCTCACGACGGACGAGTTCGAGATCATGAAAACCCACGCACTCCTCGGCATCGAGATTGTGGCGGACAACCCGTGGCTGACGGGTGCCGCGCTGACCATTCGTCATCATCATGAGCGTTTCGATGGATCGGGCTATCCCGATGGACTGGTCGGCGACGCGATCCCCCACATCGCCAGGATATTCTCCGTCGTCGATGTTTTCGACGCCCTGACTACGGAACGGCCCTACAAGAGGCCGATGCCGCTGGGCGAGGCACTGGACATCATTGGAAGGGATTCAGGTCGGCAATTCGACCCCGAGGTTGTTGCGATTTTCATAGGAATTGCTGCGGAAATCCATGCTACGACTTTACTTGCCGGCGGCGTGGAACTGAGGCAGGAAATGCGTATTCTGCTTGCGCGGTATTTCAGGACGACAACTGCCAACTGACGACGCATTCCTGCGTGTGACGAGGCGCGTGGCGTTAGTTGCATTCCGGGCCTTCGAGTACATAGCCCATGCGCCGGACCGTCCGAATGAATTTGACATCGAATGGATCGTCAATCTTCGATCGCAATCTACAAATCGCCACGTCGATGACGTTGGTGTCACTGTCGAAGTTCATGTCCCATACCTGGGATGCAATCAGCGATCGGGGCAATACTTCGCCTTGCCGCCGCAAAAGCAGTTCGAGCAGAGAGAATTCCTTGGCCGTAAGGTCGATACGGGTGCCTGACCTGGTTACCCGTCTTCGCAGTAGATCGAGTTCCAAATCAGCCAATCTCATTGTTCCGAATTCGCCAGGATTTCCGCGTCGCAACAGAGTGCGCGTACGAACCAGGAACTCGTCGAAAACAACAGGCTTGAGGAGATAGTCGTCGGCACCAAGGTCCAGGCCTTTCACCCGGTCGTCCACCTCGTCTCGCGTGCCAAGCAGCATGATTGGCACATCCCTGCCGGCGCGTCGTATGGCTCCTAGCGCATCCCAGCCGTCAAGGCCCGGCAGCATGACGTCCAGGACCACCAAATCATAGGCTTCGGTCAGCGCCGAATGCAGTCCTTGATTTCCGTCGCGACGCAGATCCACACAGAACCCCGCCTCCGAGAGCCCCTGATTCAGATAGGCGGCGATTCTCGAATCCTCTTCAACGAGCAGGATTTTCATCTTACGCATGCGCCCGCAGTAACGAGCGGCGGCGCGATCCTAAGGAGATGCAAGCGTTGCATGAATTGACCTCGCCTGGCTTTTTATAGCAATGCCGGCGTACAGGGCGCCGGCGAAATCATCTGCGAACAGATGAGTGATCAGAAGGTAAAGTGCTTCACCGGGTGATTGACATAGACCCACACATTGCCGGCGTCGAATCCGGCCGGTGCGATGGTCTTGAGGGAGAAACTCACCGGCGCAGTCAGGGTATCGAAGAACCACGTGAAGCTCTGGCCTTTGTCATTCTCGATCTTGAGCGTTCCTGTGTGTTCGGCATTGACATAGCGTGTTTGCGGAGTGATCCGCACCGTGGTGTCGGCCTTCCCTTGAGCCAGGAAGCCGAGATCGCCACGGGTGAGAGCTTCCTTATGGTTGTCGGCGGCGCCGGCCGTACCAGCGCCGACCAGAGCGGACAGCAAGAGAATGGACAGAAGACTTTGTTTGATGTTCATGGTTTGAACTCTCTATGCAATTGACAATTAACAGCCGGGTTCGGCCGGGGTAATCGAATTCTCGTTCGACACGGCTGAAATATAGATCGAGCATCCTGACAAGAAAGTTGCGCAATCATTACGATGGAGTAAGGTGGTTGCAATCTTCACGCGTGGCAACGGATGCCGACACGCCTCCCATGACGGCGATCACATCTGACATCGCCGCGAGCCTCTTGACCGCAAGATGGCCCGCCTGGGGCCAATGCCCCCGTCGAGAAATTGTTCGGCATTGAAGGTGCTTCCGTCCGGCGCCAAGAGTGTTGCAAGCCATAGGGGAATCGTTGCCGGCCTGCGGGCGAGGACCATGCCCACCGGCAATCCGGCGCCCATGAAGGAAATGGGCGAGATTGGGTCCCATTGCTTCAAGACGAAAACGGCCCCCAAAGGAGCCGCTTCACGTTCTAGGAGTCGGTTGCTTAGCCGCCGAAGTGCCCTTCGTTGATCAGCGTTTGGAGGCGCGCGACCTCGTCACTCTCCATCTTGATTTTCTGACCATCCTTGGTCTCGATTGCCGCGCCTACCTCCATGCGCGTGGCACGACCGTATCGATCTTCCATTGCCATCTTGCCGTCCTTGAAGATGTAGAGCGTCGAACCGTCTTTCAGCTCGATCATTTGTTTCGCCTCAGCGCGGGCGGCGTCATGGGCAAACGCAGCCGTTGCACCCGCGGTGCTCAGAACAGCAATCAGGGCCAGTTTTGCTAACTTGGTTTTCATGGTTTTTTCCTTTTGAGGTTGGAGGCCGCCGGGCGACTCTCGTCCGACGGAGATGCCATATTAGGAGCCGCATACGGACAGGAAGATGACCGGAGAATTACGGTTAAGTCAGCTTCCTGGTGGGCGGCGTCCGGCAACACCCCGGCCGCATTGCGTGCCACCGCTGCGGGTCATATCCATGCGAATGGCGTGGCTATCGCTAATCGCACGCAGCGGAGGCATGAAATTACTTGGTGGCGATTGAATTATCTCGACCACGCTTGGGAAGCGGCTCGGACGTGCTGCGCTGCCGAAAATCACCGTGCCGCCAGCGCCAACTATCTCGCGACAGTCGTAAAAGGCGCCGTCGAGAGGGTGCGGCCGAAAATGAAGACGGTGACGGCGGCGATGGGCGGCGCCATGATGCACCATGACGGCGGCCACGGCGAAGGCATCGGGACGCGGCAAGGAAACCGGACAATACCTCAGGATGCGGCGGGCGCCGTGCTCGCGGTGTCCATAGCCGGCGCCACCGATGGGACAACGCGGTTGCGTCCTTCGGCCTTGGCGCAATACAGCCGTTCGTCGGCCTGGCGGATGAGTTCGGTCCCCGTCGTTCCGTCGCCGGGAAACGCCGCGAGTCCGATGCTGATGGTGACCGGAAAGGTCCGGCCGTCGCCGACGGGGAAACGGTCTGCCGTTACCTGGCGGAGTTTCTCGGCGGCGAGCACCCCGTCGCCAAGAGGCGTTTCGGGAAGGATGACGACGAACTCTTCGCCACCGTAGCGCGCGATGCGGTCTTCGGCGCGGACGTTCTGCCTCATGAGCTTGGTCAGATCCCGCAGGAGCCGGTCGCCGGCCTGATGGCCGTGGGCATCGTTGAAACGCTTGAAGTGGTCGATGTCGATCATGGCGATGGTCAGCGGGCGCCCGTGCCGTCCGGCGCGGCTCAGTTCTTCGTCAAGGGTGGTGTCGAGATAGCGGCGGTTGAACACCCCCGTGAGCCCGTCGGTGACCGCCAGGCGCTCCGCGACCGCCAGGAAACTGCGCGCGATGCGTTCGAGGTAAAACAGGCCAAACACGCTGATGAGCACGGCGAGACCGAGTTGTGCATAGAAGAGCGTACTGGTCCAGAACTGGATGCGGTGGGCCGACGCCTGCGCCAGGTTCAGGTCGGCTTCGTGCCGCTGGTGCAATCCGGCATAGTAATGGACGAAGACGGTATCGAAGAGTTCCCGCGAGCGGGCCAGCGCGCGCCCGTCGCCCCGGTTACCGGTTGCCACCACGCCATCCAGCGCCTGGCTGTAGGCGGTGAAGTTCGCCTCCAGGTCGTCGGTGTCCGGTGTGTGCGTGGACTTGCCATGAGGCTGGGCCGCCAGGGTGGCGAGGAAGGCGCGGGCGACCTCCTGCTGTCGGACGAACTCGGTACGGAAGGTATCGTTACCGGTCCCGGCATAGGCGGCAGCGGCAATCAGCATCAGGTGCATCGCCGAGTGGAACTTCTCAGAGGCGTGCATCTGCTCGGTGATGCGCGCGGCGGCCACCAGGTGGTCGTGCAGCCGGGTGATGCTGCTGCGGTATATCGACTGCGACGCGATGAACGTCGCCACCAGAACCAGGATACCCAACGCCCACTTCGTTTTGAAGGATTTCGTGTTCATGACGTTATGCTGTCCCATGTCTTCGGTGCGATCATACCCGTGTCGTGGCCCAGGTCGCGACCAACGACCAGCGCCTGCGCTCTCCCGGAGCCAAAGCCAAAGCGAGTTGTCCTGTTGCCGTTGCCAGATATACAGCCGGGCGCGTCGGTGACAAGGCCGGCAGCGTGACCGTGATGCCTTGGTCAAGGAATGGCGGCTGCGGACGCGGCCAGAGGGCTGAAGCGCCGCGACGCGAGGTTGACCTTGGACAACGTTTCCCCACGCCGCGGGCGCTAGAGTGTCAGGGCTCCGAAAACCAGCGACAAGCGCGGAAATGCCCATTCACGAAATTCGCCCACCCATGGTCAAGTTGCCGTCCATCTGCTTCGCCGCGCTGGCTACCGTCATGCTGGCGTTCGCCCTGCCCGCCGCCGCCGAACCGCTGCGCATCAATACCGGGGTCGGCGCACCTTACATCCAGCCCGATCACAAGGGTTTCCTCGATCGTCTGGTCCCCGAGATTTTTCGACGCATCGGGATTCAGGCCGAGGCGGTCGGCTATGCGGCTTCGGAGCGGGCGATGATCAACGCCAACAACGGCATCGACGACGGCATGGCGATGCGCATCAAGGGCCTGGAGGCGATCTACCCGAACCTGCTGCGGGTCGAGGAAAAGATCATCGACAACGATTTCGTCGCCTACTCGATCCGCCACGATTTCAAGACCACCGGCTTCGACAGCCTGAAGCCTTATCAGGTCGGCTACATCATCGGCTGGAAGGTGTTCGAGGCGCCGCTGCGTTCCGCGCCGTCGATCACTCTGGTGCAGGATGCCAACCAGTTATTCACCCTGCTCGACAAAGACCGTGCCGACGTCGTGCTGTTCGAGCGCTGGCAGGGCAACTGGCAGGTCCGCGAACGCGGGATTCCGGCCCGGCTGCTGTTGCCGCCGCTGGTGACGACCGAAATGTATATGTACCTGCACAAGAAGCATGCGCATTTGCTCGGGCGCGTTGCCGAGGCGCTGCGCGCGGCCAAGGCCGACGGCAGCTACCGGCGGATTCACGAACAGAGCCTGCCGCGACTCTGAGGCGCCGATGATTCCGGACCGTTTCCCGAGTGGGCAACTGCTGGCGCGCCGGCTGGCTTTCCTGATCGTCTTCGCCAGTTCGCTGATTGCCCTGCTGATCACCGCGGCCCAGCTCTACCTGGAATTCAAGCGCGACGTCGGCTACATCCATGATCGTTTCACCCAGGTCGAGGAAGCCTATCTGCCCAGCATCGTGCAGAACGTCTGGGTGGTCGATCCCGCGCGCCTGGATACTTTGCTCGAAGGCATCGACCGCTTGCCGGATTTCGAGTTCGCCGAAGTCCGCGTCGACGGCAAGCCTTTCGCCAGCAGCGGCAAGCGCCCCGCTTCCGCCGAACTGATTCGGCAGTTTCCGCTGACTTACGAGTACCGCGGCCAGGTGCTCGACATCGGTCAATTGGAGGTCGGCGCCTCGCTCGACGGACCGATCCGGCGCACCTGGGAGCGGCTGTGGTTCGTGCTGCTGCTCAATGCGCTGAAGACGGCGCTGGTTGCCGCCCTGATCTTCTTGCTGGTGCGGCGCATGATCACCCAGCCGCTGGCGAGCATCGCCGGCCAGGCCTGCCGGCTCGCCGCGGGGGAGCTGGCGCAGCCGCTGACGCTGCCGGTGACCCGGCTGTCGGCGGGCGACGACGAGATTCACGGTCTGGCCGGAAATCTCGACGAGATGCGGCAAAAGCTCATGCAGCGCCAGGCCAGTCTGGAAGCCATGAACCGCGAACTGGAGGCCGCGGTGCAGGAGCGGGAGGCCGCGCTGGAGCAGATTCGCCAGGCCCACGCCGAGATACGCAGCCTCAACGAGGAACTCGAGGCGCGGGTGCGGCAGCGCACGGCGCAACTCGAGGTCGCCAATGCGGACCTCGAAAGTTTCAGCTACTCGGTCTCGCACGACCTGCGCGCGCCGCTGCGCGCCATCGACGGCTTCGCCGGGATTCTCGCCGAGGACTACGCTCCGCGCCTGGACGACGAGGGGCGGCGCCTGCTGCGGGTGGTCGGCGACAACGCCAACAAGATGGGGCGGCTGATCGGCGACATCCTGAATTTCTCCCGCGCCGGGCGCCAGGAGATGACGATCCTGCCGATCGACATGAATGCGCTGGTGCGCGAAGTCTGGCAGGGACTGGAACCGCAGCGCGAGGACCGTCAGGTGGAATTGCGCCTGGACGAACTGCCGCCCGCCAGCGGCGACATTGCGGCCATCCGCCAGGTCTGGCAGAACCTGCTCGCCAATGCCCTGAAGTTCACGCGCGGCCGCGCGCCCGCGGTGATCGAGGTCGGCGGCGAGACTGCCGCGGCTGAGCTTCTCTATCATGTGCGCGACAATGGCGCCGGCTTCGATCAGGCCCAGGTTGCGAAGATTTTCGTCCCCTTCCAGCGCCTGCATGAGGCCGGCAAATTCGAGGGCAGCGGGATCGGCCTGGCCATCGTCAAGCGCTTCGTCGCCATGCATGGCGGCCGCGTCTGGGCCGAGGGCAAGCCGGACGCCGGGGCCTGTTTCGGCTTCGCCCTGCCGGCCCACCAGGCCTGCGACGACGCTGCCGCCTGAGCGCGGCGTGCGGCGTCGGGCGGCGGCCGCTTCCTGCCGCCGCAGGCGATCCGGTAAAATCGATCATCATGGGATATCAGAAAATCTTCGATCGCCGCGGCCTGCTGCTGCTGCTGAGCCTGCTGCTGACGATAGGCTTCTTTGCCACCACGCTGCTGGGCTACCAGGTATCGAAGCGGGCGATTCGCGACGCCATCATCGGACAGGATCTGCCGCTGACATCGAGCAATATCTACTCCGAAATCCAGAAGGACCTGGTGCGGCCGGTGCTGATTTCCTCGACCATGGCCAGCGACACCTTCCTGCGCGACTGGGTGCTCAGGGGCGAGGTCGGGGTCGGCGAGATGGCGCGCTACCTGAGCGAAGTAAAGCAGCGCTACGGCGCCTTCAGCAGTTTTTTCGTGTCGGAAAAGAGCGCGATCTACTACACCGGCGAGGGCATGCTCAAGCGCGTGGCGCCCGGCGAGCCGCGCGATGCGTGGTACTACCGCGTGCGCGATATGAAGGAAGCCTACGAGATCAACGTCGATCCCGATCTCGCCAACCGCGATGCGCTGACCATATTCATCAACTACCGCGTCTTCGACTTCAACGGCAACTACATCGGCGCCACCGGCATCGGCCTCACCGTGGACGCCGTGCGGCGCCTGATCGCCGAGTACCAGCAGCGCTTCCAGCGCACCATCTACTTCGTCGATGCCGCGGGCCGGGTGGTGGTCTTCGGCAACCAGCTCGATCGCGCCGCCGACCTGCGCGCCGCCGAGGGCCTGGGGCCGCTGGTGGAGCGCATCCTCACGGAGAAGAGCGGCAGCTACCAGTACCAGGCCGGGGGCGACAACCACATCCTCAACGTCAATTACCTGCCGGAGCTGAAGTGGTACCTGTTCGTCGAGCAGAACGAGGAAGTTGCGCTGGCCGGCATCCGTCGCACGCTCTACGTCAATCTCGCCATCAGCCTGGCGGTGACGCTGGTGGTGGTGCTGCTGACCCACCTGGCCCTGTCGCGCTACCAGCACCGCATCGAGGAAATGGCCTCGACCGACAAGCTCACGGGTCTGCTCAATCGCCATGCCTTCATCATTCTGGTGGACAAGCTGATGGCGGCCTACCGGCGCGCGCCGCAGCCGATCAGCATGCTGCTGGTCGACGTCGACCACTTCAAGCAGGTCAACGACCGGCACGGACACCTCGCCGGCGACCAGGTGCTGGCAGGCATCGCCGGCATCCTGCGGCAGGGCCTGCGCGAATCCGACATCGCGGTGCGCTGGGGCGGCGAGGAATTCCTGCTGGTGCTGCAGGGCTGCAATCTCGCGGAGGCCACGCGCATTGCCGAAAATCTGCGCCAGGCCGTGGCGCAGGCGCGGCTTGCCGGGCAGGAGGAAGGCATCAGCGTCAGCATCGGCGTCAGCGAGTTCGACGGCGTCGAGACCACCGAGCAGGTGGTCAGTCGTGCCGACGGCGCGCTCTACCAGGCGAAGCACGGAGGCCGCAACCGCGTCTGCGTCGCGGCCTCCGCATAGACGTGGGCGACCCGCGGCGGCGACAGATGGTTTAGGCTGGCAGTCGTGAAGCTTTCCATCGACCGGCCACGGCTTGCCCTGCTGCTGCTTGCCGCCCTCCTCGGCGTGGGCATCTGGGCCTATCGCGGGGTCGGCGATTCGCTGCGCGAACTGCGCGCCACCTCCATGGTGACGCTGCTCAACACGCAAATCGAGGCGCTGGAGCAATGGATCGCCGAAGGGCGGCATGAAGCGGAGCAACTGGCGGCCGACGCGGAATTGAGCGCAACGGTAAGCCGCCTGATCCGCCACGGCGCCGGCGGCGAGGAGGGTGTCCGCATCGTCGAACGCGTGCTGCAGGCCGCCGGAGGCATCGGCATCACTGCCGCGCATGTGATCGACGGCAAGGGAAATGTTCTCGCTTCGAGCGACGCGGCGCGCATCGGCCAGGCCGTGACCCCGGATTTCTTCGCTAACCTCGCCCCGGCCCTGGCCGGGCGGTCCATATTCATTCGTCCCTATCGTGGCGGCGCCATGGGCACCCATCCCATGCAGCTGGGCAGCGTCTGGATCGCCGCGCCGGTGCGCGACGCCAAAGGCAAGGTGCTGGCCTTGCTGGCCCTGGGTTCGCCGGCAGAAGCCGGCTTCGCCGACTTGTTCAAGGCGGCCCGCCCCGGCAGCAGCGGCGAGTCTTTTGCCTTCGACGCCGAAGGCTGGCTGGTTTCGGAAAGCCGCCACATCGAGGAGCTGCGCAGCCGCGGTTTCGTCGCCGGGTCAGGCAAGGGCGCCGCGCCGCTGCGCCTCTTGGTCGCCCAGGCCGACGCGGCGCCCCTGACGCGGCTGGCGGCCACCGCCATCGCGGCGCGCCTCGGCGAGGAATCGCAGCGCGCCGGGGTGCTGCTGGACCCCTACGCCGGCTATCTCGACCGCGAGGTGATCGGCGCCTGGCGCTGGCTGGGCGAGCTCGATCTCGGCGTGGCCGTGGAAATGCATGCCGCCGAAGCGTACGCGCCGCTGCGCTATCTGCAGATCGCCTTCATGGTGCTGCTGGCCATGATCCTGCTGGTGTGGCTGTCCGTGTTCCTCCCGGCCGAGACCCTCGATCGCCTGCTGCGCCGCAAACCGGGGCAGCAGATCGGTCCCTACCGGGTGATACGCCAGATCGGCGCCGGCGCCATCAGCAATGTCTACCTTGCCGAGCATCGCTTGCTGAAGCGCCCGGTGGCGCTCAAGGTGCTCAAGCCGCAGGCGTCCTCCGACGAATGGATCGCGCGTTTCGAGCGCGAGGTGCAATCCACCAGCCTGCTGCGCCATCCCAACACCATCACCATCTACGAGTACGGCAGGGGGCCGAACGGCCTGTTCTATTACGCCATGGAATACCTGGAGGGCTTGTCGCTGGCCGACCTGGTCGAACGCTACGGCCCCGTGCCGCCTGCGCGCACCGCCTACATTCTGCGCCAGGCCTGCGCCTCGCTGTGGGAGGCGCATTCCTGCGGTCTGGTGCATCGCGACATCAAGCCGCAGAACATCATGCTGTGCGAAATATCCGGCGAGCGCGACGTGGTCAAGGTGCTCGACTTCGGTCTGGTCAAGCAGGTTTCGGGCGTTGCCACGCGCGACCTGACCGGCGCCATGCGTATCCTCGGCACGCCGCTCTACATGTCACCGGAACGCATCCGCAACCCGGCCGACGCCGATGCGCGCGCCGACATTTACGCGCTCGGCGCGGTCGGCTTTCACCTGCTGACGGGCCGGCGCCTGTTCGAAACCGAGACCGAGCACGACCTGACTTATCACGTGCTGCACGAAGAGCCGCGGCTCGCCTCGGACTGTTCGCCCTTCGCGGTGCCGGCGGAGCTCGATGCCCTGATCGGACGCTGCCTGGAAAAGGATCCGGCGGCGCGCCCGCAGAGCATCGCCGCGGTGGCCGGCGCGCTCGATGCGCTGCTGGTGCACGCGCCATGGACGCGGCGCCAGATCGACGCCTGGTGGGAAAAGAACTGGGTCGCGGCGGACAGCCCGGAGCGGCGCTTCTCGGTGACCCGGCCCTGATGCAATTCGCCGTCTCGCCAGCGCCAACTTTTGGGGCGGGCTCGTTGGGCGGACTCGTAGGGCGGACTCGTAGGGCGGACTGTAGGGCGGACTTCAGTCCGCCAATCCCGCTGGCCGGCTGAAGCCGGCCCTACAAAGGCATCCACCACGGCAGGCTGAAGGCGCCCCCACAAGGTGCGATACAGGTCCAACACCGACCGCCGGTACGTCGTCATGGTGCGGCGAAACGCTTGCGATACTCGCGCGGACCGCTGCCGGTCCAGGCGCTGAAGGCGCGATAGAAGGCCGCGGCGTCGGCAAAGCCGAGATCGGCGCCGATGCGGCTCAGGGTGCGCGCGGTCTTGGTCAGCCAGTCGATGGCGAGGTCGCGGCGCAGGCCGTCCTTGATGGCGCGAAAACTGGTGCCTTCGTCTTCCAGCCGGCGGTGCAGGGTGCGCGGCGAAAGGAACAGGCGGCGCGCGATCGCCGGCAGCGTCGGCTGCTCGGGCAGGGCGGCGCGCAGGTGTTCGCGCACGCGCAAGCCGAGTGCGCGGTCGCGGCGATACAGCGTGGTGATGCTGGCCGGCGCGTCGGCGAGGAACAGGGTCAGCGCCGCCTCGTCGCGGCGCACCGGCAGTGCCAGCCATTCCGCCGGGAAGCGCGCTTCGAGGCGCGGCGCATCGAAGGTGTAGCGTGGCGCGAAGACCAGTTCGTAGTCGGCCGCATGCAGCGGCGGCGGATAGGGAAAACTGACTTCGTCGAGCGGCAGCGGATGCGCGACGAGCCAGGCCGCGAGGCCGTGGATCATGCGCAGCAGCCACTCGAAGGCGAACACCCGTCCGGCCGGGCCGACCGGCAGCGCCTGCTCCTCGCTGATGACGATGACGGCGGCGCGGCCGCTTTGTTCCAGTTCCACGTCGAGCTCGTCCTGCACCACATGCAGGAAGCGCGCGATGCGCTGCAGCGCCTCCTCCAGGTTTGCTGCGGACAGCGCGGCGCGGCAGAGGAACTCGAAGCTGCCGCGGCGCAGAGGGCGCGAGAACAGCGCGAAACCCTCGTCGTCGAGGCTTTCGTTGATCAGGCGATACAGCGCGGCGTACCTCGCGACGGGGATGCGGGCGCTACGCTCGTGGAGCAGATCGATGGCAATTCCTGCATGTTCTAGCAGGGCCTCGGCCGTCAATCCGGCTCGCGAAATCCCTGACAGGATGCCGATGACAAAGCCCATGGCGACGGTTGACGGGCTTCCGGCAGACCTTCTGGAGGAGGTGGCGGCGCTGGGCATAATGGCAGATTATGCATAGTTATCGTCGTTTTGTGTCATGGCGGCGACGTCGTCCATTGCCTATGATGCAAGCTCTGCCGCACAACCTGGAGCTGTCGCCATGACCGATCTGAGCATCGCCGCGAAACTTGTGCCCTACAAGCCCAAGCACAAGGTGCGTTTCGTCACCGCCACCTCGCTGTTCGACGGTCACGACGCCTCGATCAACATCATGCGGCGCATCCTGCAATCCACCGGCGCCGAGGTGATTCACCTCGGCCACAACCGCTCGGTCGAGGAAATCGTCAACGCGGCGCTGCAGGAAGACGCGCAGGGCATCGCGGTGTCGTCCTACCAGGGCGGCCACGTCGAGTTCTTCAAGTACATGATCGATCTGCTCAAGCAACGCGGCGGCGAGAGCATCCAGGTCTTCGGCGGCGGCGGCGGCGTGATCGTGCCGGCCGAGATGAAGGAGCTGCACGACTATGGCGTAGCGCACCTCTACTCGGTACAGGACGGCCAGAAGATGGGCCTGCAGGGCATGATCAACGACATGGTGATGCGCTGCGACCTCGATTTGAGCCGCCGCGCGCCGCAGGACTTGAAGGCGCTCGAAGTCGCCGACCGCGCCGAGCGCATGCGCAACCTCGCGCAGATCATCACCGCGCTGGAAAACGGCGCCTGGCCCGAAAAGGCCAAGAAGGCGCTGCATGACAAAGCGATCACCGTCTCGTCAGCGCCAACTCTTGGCATCACCGGCACCGGCGGCGCCGGCAAGAGCTCGCTGACCGACGAACTGATCCGCCGCTTCCGCCTCGACCAGGACGACGCTCAGCGCATCGCCGTGATCTCGATCGACCCCTCGCGCAAGCGCACCGGCGGCGCGCTGCTGGGCGACCGCATCCGCATGAACGCGATCCAGCATCCAAATATCTACATGCGTTCGCTGGCGACACGCGATACCGGTTCGGAAATCTCCAAGGCCCTGCCCGACGTCATCGCCGCCTGCAAGGTGGCCGGCTTCGACTTCGTCGTGGTCGAAACATCGGGGATAGGCCAGGGCGATGCGGCCATCGTGCCGCTGGCCGACGTCTCGCTCTACGTCATGACGCCCGAATTCGGTGCCGCCTCGCAGCTGGAAAAGATCGACATGCTCGACTTCGCCGACTTCGTCGCCATCAACAAGTTCGACCGCAAGGGCGCGGAAGACGCGCTGCGCGACGTGCGCAAGCAGTACCAGCGCAACCGCGAACGCTTCGGCGAAAAGCCGGACGACATGCCGGTGTTCGGCACCATGGCGGCGCGCTTCAACGACGACGGCGTCACCGCGCTGTACCAGGCGCTGGCGCCGCGCCTGGCCGAGCGCGGGCTCAAGTTCGGCAAGAGCGTGCTGCCAGCAGTGAAGGTCAAGGCCTCCTCGGCCGGCCGCGCCATCGTGCCGGCGGAGCGCGTGCGCTACCTGGCCGAGATCGCCGACGCGCTGCGCGGCTATCACAAGCACATTGGTGATCAGGCGCTGCTGGCGCGCGAGCGGCAGTCGCTGAAAACCGCCAAGGCGATTTTCGAGGGCTGCGGCAAGAAGGCCGCCGCGCAGTTGGCCGACTTCGACGAACTGATCGCCTGGAAGGACGGCCAGCTTACGCCTCACGCCCGCAAGCTGCTGGCGATGTGGCCGGACATGAAGAAGGCCTATGCCGGCGACGAGTACGTGGTGAAAATCCGCGACAAGGAAATTCGCACCGGCCTGATCCACGAGACGATGTCCGGCACCAAAATCCGCAAGGTGGCGCTGCCGCGTTTCGACGACGAAGGCGAACTGCTCAAGTTCCTGATGCGCGAGAACGTGCCCGGCTCCTTCCCCTACACCGCCGGCGTGTTCGCCTTCAAGCGCGAGAACGAAGATCCGACGCGCATGTTCGCCGGCGAGGGCGACGCCTTCCGCACCAACAAGCGTTTCCTCAAGGTTTCCGAAGGCATGCCGGCCAAGCGCCTGTCCACCGCCTTCGATTCGGTCACGCTGTATGGCTGCGACCCGGATCCGCGTCCCGACATCTACGGCAAGATAGGCAACTCGGGCGTGTCGATCGCCACGCTGGACGACCTCAAGGTGCTCTACTCCGGCTTCGACCTGTGCGACCCGGCGACCTCGGTATCGATGACCATCAACGGCCCGGCGCCGATGATCCTGGCCATGTTCCTCAATGCCGCCGTCGACCAGCAGATCGAGAAATTCCGCGAGCAGAACGGCCGCGATGCGACCGAGGACGAAGCCGACAAGATCCGCGCGTGGACGCTGTCATCGGTGCGCGGCACGGTGCAGGCCGACATCCTCAAGGAAGACCAGGGCCAGAACACCTGCATATTCTCGACCGAGTTCGCGCTGAAAATGATGGGCGACATCCAGGAATATTTCGTCCATCACCAGATCCGCAATTTCTACTCGGTCTCGATCTCCGGCTATCACATCGCCGAAGCCGGCGCCAACCCGATCAGCCAGCTCGCCTTCACCCTGGCCAACGGTTTCACCTATGTCGAAACCTACCTCGCGCGCGGCATGCACATCGACGATTTCGCCGGCAACCTGAGCTTCTTCTTCAGCAACGGCATGGACCCGGAATACTCGGTGATCGGCCGCGTCGCGCGGCGCATCTGGGCCGTGGCGATGAAGAACCGCTACGGCGCCAACGAGCGTTCGCAAAAACTGAAGTACCACATCCAGACCTCGGGCCGCTCGCTGCACGCGCAGGAAATGGATTTCAATGACATCCGCACCACGCTGCAGGCGCTGATCGCGATCTACGACAACTGCAACAGCCTGCACACCAACGCCTACGACGAGGCGATCACCACGCCGACCGAGGAGTCCGTGCGCCGCGCCATGGCGATCCAACTGATCATCAATCGCGAATGGGGTGTGGCGAAGAACGAGAACCCGAATCAGGGAGCCTTCATCATCGAGGAGCTGACCGACCTGGTGGAGGAGGCAGTATTGAAAGAATTCGAGGCCATCGCCTCAAGAGGCGGCGTGCTCGGCGCCATGGAAACCGGCTACCAGCGCGGCAAGATCCAGGAAGAGTCGATGCACTACGAGCACAAGAAGCACGACGGCTCCTATCCGATCATCGGCGTCAACACCTTCCTCAATCCGCACGGCTCGGGTGTCGCCAGCGAGATCGAACTGGCGCGCTCGACCGAGGACGAAAAGCAGTCGCAGTTGCAGCGCCTGGCGGATTTCCAGCGGCGCAATGCCGGCGAGGCAGAAGCTTGCCTGGCGAAGTTGCGCCAGGCCGTGATCGACAACGGCAATGTGTTTGCCGTGATGATGGACGCCGTGCGCCATTGCTCGCTGGGGCAGATTTCGAATGCCCTGTACTTGGTGGGCGGGCAGTACCGGCGGTCGATGTAGGAGTCAGCGCTGGTGGCACGGCGCTCACTCACTACTTCAAGCATCTATCCAGCAGTTTGTTACTGGATTAACCGCGAACCGACTAGTCTGTTTTGGTTCCCACTTTGAATTCTTGCCGAGATCTGCGGATTTTTCGAGTTTTGTGATCTCACATTTCAATTCATTGGTACCTAATCCGGATAGCCGTATGAAGCCAATTCCCGGAAGCGTCAGGCTACCATCTGTCTTTTTTTCGTCATGCGGTACTCCAATGACCGTCAGTCGGTTTCGGACAAAGAAATGGTCAGCGACATGTTCATGGCCACCTAATACAATTACGGCGTTGTCGAAATTGCAGATCTCCGCCACCAGTTGGTTCCATCGGTTCACGTTACCTTTTCCATTGTTCGGATCTTGCCCATGGATCAACACAATCACACAGACTGACTTCTCGATCTGCGCAGCTTTAAACGACGCGATAACCTTATTGGATATGTCTTTGAAATCATTTTCCGATACGAACGGTGGTGGCTCTTGCTGATCGCTACGTGAACGGACGACATGCATCTCCAACGGCAACTCAAGTACCGCGAAACCAAGATGTGCCCAATGGGTCAGCAGACGGTAGCCATCCTCTGGACTGGGTTCGGCCACCAAGCGAGTGAAGAACTCCCGAAATGGCGACAGCCCAAAGCGCCACAGTTCGGCTGTTACGGCGCCGTCTTCAACTACCCACGCATTCTTCTTCTTTGCTCCATCAGACGGTTGATGTGGAATGTGCTCCCCGGCGGTACTTGTTGCTGCGGAGTGGTCGGGAAGTTCGACCAAATTGAGTCGGCTTGAAAGTGCTAGCGGCCAGCATAAATCGTGGTTTCCGGGTGTCACCGAGAATGGACAGGACGTTTCGACGAATTTTGAATTCACAAGGTCCTGTGCGAATGAAGCTGCAGCTTGAAACTCGCTAGGATAGCCATGCTCAGTGACATCACCGGTCCAGAGTATGTAGTCCGCATGAAGGCCGGATCCCTTTATCCCATTTTCCATTCCGACTACATTTAGGTAGTCCGGTTGCACTGGGCCAAAATGGGTATCGGTAAGATGTAGAAATGTAACTTCGCCGTCGATTGTTGGCCTCCAATGCCTACCATGGCCAAGCGCCTCAGCAAGCATGAAATTCCAAACGTTGACGGTGTCCCCAGGAATCGCATCGGGTTCTTCGATGCTTCCAACGGATTTGATGAAATACTTTTGGATCGCTGCCGCATAAGGAATAAAGCCGAGTTTTGGCGCTGACGAGAGCTCCACTAATACACTTGTTGCCGTTACGCCATTTTCGGGCTCGTTGAAGTTATTACTAACCAAAGCGACTGCATATCGTTGGTCTACAATTATTCGGTAGGTCATCGGGGCTGACTTCTGCCACTCGCCTTCCAGCACCATATCCAGAACAACAAGGCATGCCCTTCTGGAGCGAAGAAGGTTGTGCGCCTCAGTGGGCGTTTTGGGGAGCAAGGGACGAATACTGTGGGAGCTATCGGGCTCCGCGGACAGTCTTTCGAAAAATTGTTTGTAGATGTCGTCTCGCTCTCTATCGTCATCCAAAATCAGGATTTCTACTTCTGGCTTGGTCATGTCTTCCCTCCTGAAATCCATCTAAACTCAATTTTGGTTACATACCAGTGCGTGTGCCCGACTTCCGGTGCAGTTCGACAAATTGTTGTTCTCAACGCCTTATGCACGGGGGCCATGTCTTCAGCATGGAGTTCGAAATCTCGGGGACGGACGCAGGCGTGTTTGCCATGGTTCCAGAATTCAACGGACACATTCCCAGTGGCTTCCGCCGAGAATAGGATCCATAATCTTGCCCGGAGCGCGCTGTCGACGCCACGGAAACCCTCGGGTGGCGATACTGATTCTATTGCCGAATATTCGAGCGCTTCCTTTGTCAATCGTTCGATTAGTCGTTGCAGTTCATCACCAATGAGAAGATATCTGGCTCCATCGGCTTGCGAGAAATCTTTGATCGCAGAATGAATTCGATAGCTATTCATTGCTGGACCGACTGTTGCCGATGCAACAAGTCTCGTAACTCTGTCTAAGAGCAGAGTAAGGCTATGCTCTGATGATCCCGGATCAAAACGAATCATTGCATTCTGGAATGCTGAGCGAGCCATTTCGATAAGTTGAGTGGCCTCCTTTACGCGGCGCTGATATCGTTCAACAGTCTCCACTCGGCTGAGCGTTAGGATTTGATCGATGCATGTTCTGTCAAGATTGCAAAGTGCGCGAAACAACTCGCCAGGCTCCGCATCAGATACGGCGTTTTCCTTGCCAAATCTGCTATTTCGACAAATTAGCATATGGGCGCTTTGCAGTGCGGACCGACACAGGCCCCAGCCAGCGAAATGATTGGAATCATTCTCGGCTTCTTTTAAGCGCTTCACGCAGTCGCCGTGGCTTGAACCAGCACCAAAGAATGTCACTGCAGAGTCGAATTGTTCCGGTAGCGTTTGTTCGCTAAGTGTCAGCAGACGGTAGTTCCATCGCAAGGTGTTGGCTTCGTTCGAGTCGCGAAACTCACGTTCTTGAAGACGGCTGATCACCATCTTGTCGAATCGCGAAATTCCATCATTGCTAGAAGCGCCGTCCTCCTCTGGATTCAGTACTGTCGCCATGATTGCTACGCGAGTTTCCGGATTCACCATTCGCGTCGTGGTCAGAACGGAGACAACTTCATCAAGCAACAGGCGTTTGGTAACGCCATCGAGATTGACTAGCGCTAGCGCGGCCAATTCCCGTTGTCGCGCGAATCGAGTCTTTAGGACCACTTCGTCTGCGGAGACCGGCGCTCCTTCCATTCTTGCGAGGTAACGCAACAGCTGACCTCCGCCGGCTTCCTTGGTGGCCAAGCTAAGTTCGTGCGAACAAAGAAGTAGGTAGCACGATACGACCTCCACTGCGGCGGAGATACCGTTATAGTCAGTTGATGTAGCGCTGGACGGCTCGGCCAACTGCCGTGCCAATCGCAATGGATAAAGTGGCGCAGCCTGAGTTCGAGCAATTTCGATTGCATAGGTGACGGCTTGGGCGCTATCTCGCAACCAAACGTGTTTCCAATCCACACTATCCGACGACCACCATGTGATAGGCGCCGCCGGGGCCGGAACAGATTTGCCGTCGGGTGTTATGAGGGACTGCTGACCTCCTTGAGGCTCGACTGGAGCAATAGTAGGGGCCGGTGCCTTCGGTGGAAGAAATCCAAATTTCTTGAACAAAGGAATTCTTAGTTCTATTGGCGTAATGCCCCTATCCTCCCATGTCTGTCCGGGATCGGAAAGTTGCCAGTTTGAAAAAACGTGTTCGACATAAACGCTACTTTCGCTTTGATAGCGCCGCGTGCGTTCCAGTAGCGCCGTCATTGCTTTCAGAGCGCCGCAAATTGGGCATGATCGCTCGTCGTCTAGCGACGGTACATCCATCCGCCAATAGCAATGGACTTCGGAGGTTTTCGTTTCCTTCGCAAGAGCAGGCGAGCTGGTCCTGTTCAGCAGGCCGAATCCAATGACATGCTCGATCCCAAGAGCTAGTAGCTGGCGGCGAGTATGTCGAAAGGTTCGATTGCCAACATAACCAATGTCGAGGAAGAATGCTGTGCCGCCAATTGCGCCATCGCATGTCGATATGTGCTCCGCAGTGAGTGGTGTAAGGCGCTTCAATCCATCTCCTATGTCTGGGAGAAAGTTGATTGGTACGACTTGCCAGTTGTCACCGAGGCGTAGCGCACCGTCTTGGTCATACAGCTTGAACAAGTGTCGAACCATGACAGCATTCAATCGTCCCGGTGGATAGACTAGCAGCGGCCGAATGATGCCAGATGAACGTTGTTTGAGTTCGTGTGAAAGCCACTCGTAGAATCCTTTGGCTGAATCAGCAAACATCTGCAGAGCACCGAGATGGTTAATTTCGACCAGTCCATGCCGACGATCAATGCTCCAGTGCCCCACCTTAAGAAGTTGATCTCGATGCCATTCGTGGTATGACTCAGCGGCGGATGGACGTTTGTGGTCATCGTCACCCCGGTCATCGATATTTCGTGCGAGTGGCTTTATAAGCAACGCATGGGTTTGAGCGCCATCGTTCCGCATCACAAACGGCCTGACAAAGGGAGTTCCGGGTTCGCGCTCCCATTGCAATTCGATTCTTGACGATGAGGAAGAAAGCGGGGGATTCCATTCAAGTGCCGAGTAGTAGAAGAATCCACCGGCGCCTCTGGATTGCTGAGGGGCCGACTCTACGAGAAAGCAAGCTACAACGGCCTCTGGAGTGCCTCGATATCTTGCCTCACGTTCGACGGTCGAGCCCGTGACCACGGAGCTGATGACGAAGAGATTCGGTGGTTTATCAGCGTTCGCTGGCCGTGCCATCCATCGGGATGCGTCAGCTAGATCTGGGCTGATCAGGTCGTCAATCGCGTGCGCTTGGCGGCAGGGAAATGCCGCCAGCACACGGCGCAATGCGCGACGGACAATTTTTGCCAATTCCCTGTTTTGGACAGCCAAAGGGTAGTCAAGATAAGTTGGCAAGCGTAGGTTTGCGGAAGTGCCACCATCGCCGCTCCATCGAACATCTCGCAGCAATAACGGAACCTTCAGGCCGCTCACGCGCCGCCAGAATGCCTGCGAATCGAAGTGGCGTAGCGTACCGATGACTCGTAGCACCAGGGATGGGGCGGGCTCAACTTGCTTGTCAAATCGGAGTCGTGAATTTTCTTCCTGGTTGAGGTAACACATACGGGCGATCAAATCCTCGGATAACACGAGGATCCCAGGTGGCCCCAGTTCATCAGCCTCTTTCGAACGAAATTCCGTTTCGGGCCTGAGATTTCCAAGGTGTTCGGCGAGCAGGATGGCCTGAGCACGGCTGAGGTCGCAGAAGGCCAAGGTTTTGGCTGATTGTCCGCCTGAACGCTGTTCAAGCCATCGGGTTACCAGCTCGTCAGTCAGGTTTTTTCTGAAATCTCGTGACATCCGGATAACCGCTACACTGCGCGCGCCGCGCAGATAGGCGTCAAATTTCTCGCCCACTGACCGTACCACCTTGCCACGCGGATCGCTGCGTTTTGCCAAGAGACTGGCTAGATCAAACACAGTCAGAGAGTTTGAATTGCCATATGCGCCGTCCAGAAATGCGTCTTGTGGTCGATACCAGGGGGGGCCGAAAACGCCTGGCATTAGCGGCACTAGCCACCCGTCGGTTGAAAGTTCCGAATTGGAGATTGCGATGGCGAAGTGAAAGAAAGTACCGGCCGGGGGAGTGCCCTCTGGCTCGACGGCAGTGAAATGCCTGTCCGATGGTCCGCCGTTGTAGTCTTCTGGCCGTGGATGGTGGCTGGCAGTCCAGGTTGGCGATACGAAGACGCGTGACCGATCCTTCTGGCTACTGAGTACAGTATTGACGTGAAACAATCCGGTCACGTTGCTTCTGGTTTGGGTGCCCGCAAATTGACCTCTTGGATGACGCGAAACTGGATGTCTAAAGGCCATGGAAAGCAATAGCTGAACACGGTCCTTTTGTTTCCGCAAGAACCGCTTTACCTGAGTCCGTAATTCTTCGTCTGATGCGGACTCGGCCCAGTCGTTAGCGTGGTGACAAAGTCCATGCCCAATGTCGCAAATGAAGAGCTCGACGTATCTGCCGCTGGTGATGCTCTGGATATGGTCAATCAGCGGGGATTGCTCTGTGTTCTCCGCGTCGGCATCCGGGGAATGATCGTTGTGACGTCGAACGCGGGCATATAGACATATGGGTCCAGAGACCAATTGGTGATACGCGTGCTCCGACGCGTTCAATATTATTTCGGTTGCTACTTGGCGCACACGAACAAGGGCACTATCGCGATAGAGGAATTGAGACTGTCTTCCGCTAAACAGTCTTGAATCCATCACCTTTACGGCCTTGTCGACAAAGCTGGCGATGACGCTTGTTTCTTGCCCTGAAGTGAGCAACATCGGAGGGCATACCGGCTCCTTCTCGTAAAGCAAGGCGCAGTCGACGGTTGCGCTGCTAATGCTAATTGCGTCTTCAAGCTGCGCAAGCTTGGATGCGTCGAACGAGGATGGGTATTGCTCGAGACTGCTGTCGTAATGAAAAATCGCGCTGGGACAAATTTCAATCATCGTGCGCAGAAACCCGTGGGCTGAAAGAAACAGTCGTGCGCGGATCTTGCTTAAGTCCTCTTTTCGAGTCGAGAATCTCCCGAGATAGACAACGAGCTGATGGCCTTTGGCAGGATCAATTGCGTTTGCCCATGCCCGCAAGTGGCATATCAGTGCCATCATCGGAATCGGATCAACCCATTCGCAGTTCGAAAAGTCGATTTCGATTGATTGCCCTGCATGCCGAATGCGTTCTTGAACGTCGATTCCGAATCTCTTTGAAAACCATCTATCTCTAAAATTGCTTGGAACCGAAATTTGAGTCACCACGTACCCTCCCCCATTTCTCATCAAACGGATCTGGCGCCGTTCTAGTTAAAAATTCCGGTATGGGATATGCGGGTGTCCCAATTCCGTTGAGCGCATGTTGTGGTTTTGTTGTGCAATGCTTCGGCCGACTAAGAAAAAACGCATACTGGGGATGGATGATTGTACTGCGCAAATCGCATGGACTACATGCACTGAATCACAACGGCATGGACCCCGAGTACTCGGTGATCGGCCGCGTCGCGCGGCGCATCTGGGCCGTGGCGATGAAGAACCGCTACGGAGCCAACGAGCGTTCGCAGAAATTGAAATACCACATCCAGACTTCCGGCCGCTCGCTGCACGCGCAGGAAATGGACTTCAACGACATCCGCACCACGCTGCAGGCACTGATCGCCATCTACGACAACTGCAACTCGCTGCACACAAACGCCTACGACGAAGCCATCACCACGCCGACCGAGGAATCCGTGCGCCGCGCCATGGCGATCCAGCTCATCATCAATCGCGAATGGGGTGTGGCCAAGAACGAGAACCCGAACCAGGGCGCCTTCATCATCGAGGAGCTGACCGACCTGGTGGAGGAGGCAGTATTGAAAGAATTCGAGGCCATCGCCTCAAGAGGCGGCGTGCTCGGCGCCATGGAAACCGGCTACCAGCGCGGCAAGATCCAGGAAGAGTCGATGCACTACGAGCACAAGAAGCACGACGGCTCCTACCCGATCATCGGCGTCAATACCTTCCTCAATCCCCACGGCTCGGGTGTCGCCAGCGAGATCGAACTGGCGCGTTCGACTGAGGACGAAAAGCAATCCCAACTCAAGCGCCTGGCGGATTTCCAGAAGCGCAATGCCGGCGAGGCGGAGGCTTGCCTGGCGAAGTTGCGTCAGGCCGTGATCGACAACGGCAACGTCTTTGCGGTGATGATGGACGCCGTGCGCCATTGCTCGCTGGGGCAGATTTCGAACGCGCTGTACCTGGTCGGCGGGCAGTACCGGCGCAGCATGTAAGAGTCGGCGCTTGCCGGCCCGCGAAGCGGAATCCCCGGCAGGCAGAGCCCGGCACGGCGGTCTTTACTCCGCCCATCGGCGGTGGCCGTAACTAATACGGCGTCAGGACAAAGTCGAACACGTCGGGCGGAAAATCCTTGGTATTGCGCGTCACCAGTTTCAGGCCGTGTTGCCGCGCCATTGCGGCCTGGATGGCATCGGGCAGCTTCCAACGGTGTTCGCGGCGCAGGCGTGCGGCGAGGTCAGCCGTGGCTCGATCCACCGACAGGCAGACAAAGGCGTCGAGCAAGCGGGCCGGCAGGGCGCGCCGGACTTCGTCGAAGCCGGTCAACACCTCGGCGCGCGTGATGGCCGAAATGGCCGCATCGCCGCGGTGCTCACGCAGGAAAGTCGTCGCCCCTTCGATGTTGTTGAAATGGTCGATGAGAATGACCGAGTCGAGCAGGTAAATCACCGCGCCCACTCGTCGCGGACAGCTTGCTGCCAATTGAGTCCGTCGCCGTGCTGCCAAATCCCGGCCGTGCCGGCGAGCAGGGCCTGGAAATCGTCGCCATTTTGCTGACGGGCTGAGCGCAGCGCCTGCACCGCCTGACGCACCACTTCGGTCATGGGAACATGCTGGAGGGCGGCTTGCTGGTCCAGCCAGCGCTTGTCCGACTCGTCCAGGCTGATTACGGTGCGAACCATAAGACATCCGATATCAAAATAGTTAATTAATGATATCAGTGATGGGCGAATTGTAAAGCGGAAAGCGCTCTTTTCGCGTCACAGTCTCGGGGCGCCCTGGAAGCTAAGTCTGCACTGCCAGCATGTAAAAGTCGGCGCTGGCGGGACGGCGAGCCGTCCCTGCCACCGCTATTTCTTGTTGTACTGCCGCTTGATGCTGAAGTGCTCCTTCCATTTCTTCCAGGCGCGGAAGCCGACGATGATTTCTTCGTCGGCGTGTCCGATGGGGAATTCGGGCGTGACATCCTTCTCCGACCAGATGCCTTTCTGCTTGCGCACCAGCCGCTGGTCGACCAGCCAGTCGCGGTAGCTTTCGAACACCAGGTGGCCATCCGGGCCGTCCAGTCGCGCGGCGCGGTAGCGCCCGTCCCATTCCCACCACAAGGCCTTGTCCTGCTCGGAAATGACGATTGGCTCGACGTCCAGATCGTAGCCGGCGTTGCGGTGGGTTTCGCCGGCCACCGTGGCGTAGATCTGCTGGTCGCGCAGGCTGAGCAAGTTTTTGTAGATGCCGACGTACTTGTCGGAAACCGCATGGCCCAGGGGGGCGTGGTCGCGCTGCTTGCCGCGCGCGACGCCGGTGGCCGTGCGGAAGAAGTCCAGCATTTCCGGCGCGAAGTCCTCGCCGATGAATTCGCAAACCTGCGTCAGAACCCGTATGGGTTCGCGCACCAGTTCTTCGTAGCCGACGTCGAACCAGGTCGAGGTGCCGCCGTAACGCTGCCGGAACGGCACGACGAAGGCGTTCGCCGCGTTCCAGGTGTAGGCGGCGCCATAGGCGTTGCCGGCGCCGAATGCCGATTCGATACTGGTGGCGCAGGCGTCGCGGCCATCGCGGGTGATAAAAATGAACTGGGCGTTGGGGAAGTTGTCGAGTATCTGCGGCACGAAATACAGATTGTTGGGCGTCTTCTGTCCCCAGCGCGGCTTGTTGCCGAATTCCTTCGCGTAGCGCAGATGCATGGCCGTGTAAATGCCGGCGAAGCTGCGTTCCGGCGCCAGGGCGAGGATTTCGTCGACGGCGGTGGCCGGATTCAGGCTCATGCCCCACAGCGGCTGATTGAGGCCGAACAGCATCTCGCCGGCCAGGGTGCGCAGGTTGGCTTCCACCGACAGATCGCCATAGGTGTGGCGCCAGGGATAGATGCGCGGGAACAGCCATCCTACTTCGGGCATGGACAGTCGCGGATGGCAGCCCAGCATCGCCATCAGCAGGGTGGTGCCGGACCGCTCGTAGCCGATCACGAAAATCGGCCGTTCCTTGAGTTCGATTGCCATGTCATTGCTCCACGTTGATGAACAGTGCGTGGATGCTAGCGCCGCGCTCGTCCTGCGTCTGTCTGCTGGACGACAGGCCCATCAAACGCGGCGGCGTCACTCGACGATCAGCTTCCTGATGCTGGCAGGATCGATCAGGGTAATGCGTTCTTCGGCGACCCGGATATAGCCACTGCGCTTGAAGTGATTCATATTGTCCGAGACGGACTGGCGAATGGCGCCGATCATGTTGGCCATCTCCTGATGCGTGAAGCGGTTGCGCAGGGTGATCGTTCCGTCCGGATTTTCGACGCCGTTGATCTGGGCCAGCTTGATCAGCAACTGGGCGAGGCGAGTACGCACGTCGCAGAAGACGAAGCTTGAAATGGCCTTGTGCGCCTGCCGCACCCGGTTGCCGAGGATGCGCATCACGCTCAGGGTCAGCGCCGGATTGCGCAGGACCAGGTTCTCGAAGTAGTGCTTGTCGGTAGCCAATACTTCGGTGTCTTCCACCGCTTCGGCGAAGACCTCGCGCTCGTCGCCGCCGAATATCTCCGCAATGCCGAAGAAGCTGTTGGGGGTGCAGAAGCGATAGATGATTTCCTTGCCGCAGGCGGACAGGTTGTAAATCTTGACCCGTCCGCTGACGACGAAATTCACCACCGCACCCACATCCCCCGGCGAATGAATAATGGTCGCGCGAGGATATTTCTTGCGGACGGCGTGACGTTCCAGCAGCGCTCTTTCGCTCTCGGGCAATTGCCCGATGAAATCGATTTCGTTCGTTGATGACGGTTTTTCCATGCCGGAGCCTTGCGCGGGGAAATCGTGGGAGAAAGTGATCCCACGATTGTAGTCCCGCGCCAGCGCTCCGCCCGCCAGCATCATTTGACCAGCGGCTCCCAGATCGGGAAGCCGTTGTAGGCATACCAGGGCGCCATGACGAACACGCTCCACAGGATCGCGGCGATGACGGTCGGCAGGCCGGCCTTGAAGTAGTCCCACATGCTGAAGGTCCCGGTACTGTAGGCGACGACGCCCGCCACCACCTGGGTCGGGATCAGGAAGGCGAAGGTATCCACGTTGGCGATCAGCAGCGTGAAGGCCACCGGGTTCATGTTGAGCAGGGGCGCCATTTCGAGCAGTACAGGAGCCAGCATCGCAACTGCGGCGATATTGCTCAGCATGCCAAGCCGAATGATTTGGGTGGCGGCCATCATGATCAGCAGCACCGCGATCCAGCCATGCCCTTCCACCAGAGGATGGATCAGCGTCGCCGCCTGCTTGGCGAGCCCGCTGGATCCCATGGCGGCGGACAGGGACAAGGCGCCGCACAGCAGGAGCCAGGTACCCCAGATGGTTTTGTTCTGGATCGTCGCCCACTTCAACGGAAACATGCCCGGAATGAAGAACACTCCCAGCGCGATCAGCGTCATCATTCCGGTCTTGATCTTGTGCAAGTCCTCCAGCGCCCACATGACGGCGGCAAAGGCGAAGATGGCGAGGATCACCCATTCGTTGCTGCGCATCTTGCCCAGATCGTCCTGTTCCTTGCGCACCCGCTCCAGGCCGCCGGGAACTCCCACGCCATTGCTGCGGAATGTCAAGTGGATGATCCCGTACATCAGCGGGAACAGACCGGCGATCGGCAAGTGCAGCCACAGCCACTGCATCCACGAAATGTGCACACCGAGCTGCTTGTCGAACAGTCCCACCATCAATACATTGGGCAGATGGGCGGTAAGGAAGAGAATGCCGCCCACCATGGTGGCATAGACGATGCACGCGATGGCGATGGCCTTCTTCGCGTTGTTCTCCGCCCGGCTGTCGCCGAACAGGCCGATCACGCCGTTGATGATCGGCAACATGGTCGCCGAACGCGCGTTGGCCGCCGGCACGACGAGGGACAGCGCCATGTTGGTGGTGAACAGCGCGACGATGATCTTGCCGACCCGCACCGCCTTCATCTTGTTGACCACGAAGAGGGCGATGCGCGTATCGAGCTTGGCTGCGCACAGGATGGCGGCGAAGATGAACGCGCCCAGAGTCATGAAGCTGACGTCGAGAACAAATCCACCGAAAGCTTCCGGGATTTTCGGCACTGCCTTCGTCACGACCAGCAGCATCGGGATCATCAAGCCGGTCACGCCGACCGGTATCGCTTCGGTCACCCAGACGATGCAGGCCCAGACAATCACGGCCAGCACGGCCTTGGCGGGATAGCCGGTGATGGCCGGGGCCAGATCCACGCCCCACAGGATCGCTGCCAGCGCCCCCCACGCGGCGACGTAACCGATGATCGTCTTGCGCGGCACCATGCCCTGCGCGCGGATATTGCCCAGAAAATAGCCAACGATGCCGCCGGATTCCGGCGGGTGGCCCGATACATGTGCTGCAAGCGGCGATGACATGACTAGCTCCCAATTAATGACCTGAATATCGTTATGGGTATCCTAGCCGCCTCGGCGACGATCCGCTGTCGTCTGGCGGACAGTGCATGAGGTTAGTGGGCGGTATCGGTGCATCACCGGCGAAAGTTGGCGCTGGCGCAGCGGTAGGCCCGTGGCGTGCTGCGCGATGGGATCAGTTGCCGCGTTGATCCTTGCATTCTGAGCGGCCATCGCTCAAATTGCAGCGATGATCGACCGACGCCCCCTGCTGGAAATCGACCTGCGGCTGCGCGGCGGATTTCCGCAAAGCTTTCTTGCGCCCGGCGAGACGGAGTCGCTGGCCTGGCGCTGGGCGGCCTGGCCCACACCACGGTGGGCCGCTATCTCGATCTGCTGGTCGACGCGCTGATGCTGCGCCGGCTCGAAACGTGGCACGCCAATGTCGGCAAGCGGCTGATCAAGTCGCCCAAGGTCTATGTCCGCGACAGCGGCTTGCTGCATGCGCTGCTGGGAATCGCCACGCTTGACCACCTGGCCGGACACCCGGTGGCCGGTTTGTCTTGGGAAGGCTTCATCGTCGAACAACGGATAGCCCGTCTGCCGCCGCTTGCCGTCCATGGCTTCTACCGCACGGCGGCGGGTGCCGAGATGGATCTGGTGGTCGAGCATGGCGGCCGGTGCACGGGATACGACATCAAGCTCGCGAATGCGCCGCGGCCGGCGCGCGGCTTCTGGAATGCCGGCGAGGATCTTGGGCTCGATTGCGCCTACGTGATTGCGCCGGTGCGCGAGGGCTATCCGCTGGCGGACAACGTCGAGGTTCTTTCGCCGCAGCAGGTGCTGATGACCGGCTAGGCGGCTTGCGTCGCGACGATGCCGGCCGCGGCAACCCTAGGCAGCCTGATCGAAGGGCGCACCCGCTTCGGCTTCATGATGCAGCGCCGCCGCGGGCGGCAGTGCGGCCAGGAGCAGCGCGTCGGCCTGGTAGAGCCCGCGTCCCCAGTTGGCCACGTCCCAGTTCGCGCCCGGGACGGCGGTCGCCTTGATCAGTTGCTTGAATGCCGCCGGCCAGCGCCAGTTGGGCGCGCCGTAAGCGGCTTCGAGTTCGCTGCGTCGCTTCGCCAGCCACATTGCAGCGACTCCTGCGCACAGGGCCGTGGCGTAGGAAGTGCCGCTGCCGTCGGCGGCAATGAAGGGCACCAGCGCGCCATCGCGCCTTTCGATGCTGGCGCGGCGGATGCCGTCGGCGGGGCCGCAGACGTCGACGAATTCACCGCGCGAGGCGTTGTCCCACGGCTTGAATGCATTGGGTCCAGCCGGGCTGACGCCGCCGAGGGTGAGCACGCGGTTGTAGCGGCCGGGGTAGGTGACCTCGCGGATGACATTGCCGGCCGCGGCGCAGACGATCACGCCGGCCTCATAGGCCCGGTCGATGGCGCGCGCGAGCGGCGACCAGGGAATGATGCCGCCCAGGCTCATGCTGATGACGCGGCAGTTCTGGGCGATCGCGTCGTCGATGGCCTCGACCATCAGCCGCTGCACGGCATCGATCAGGATCGAGTCGGTGACGCGGTAGGGAATCACGCAGGCGCCGGGCGCGGCACCGTAAAAGGGCGGGATGTCGTCGTCGGCAAGCTCGTAGAACCCGGCCAGGGTCGATAGGGTGCGCGTGCCGTGGCCGCCGTTGCCGCCCGTCAGGTTGTCGAAGGGGCCTGCTTCCTCGGGCGGGTTGTTGTTGGGCTGGTCGGGGCTGGGCAGGGGCAGGAAGTCGCTGAAGTAATTTTTTCCGAGATCGGGCCGCAGGTAATCGCTGACGCCGCCATGGAAGCCCAGCGCCGGATGCCGGGTGCAGCCGGTGTCGATATGGCCGATGCGGATGTCGGCCCAGGGGGTCTTGCCGGGGGTCAGGTCGAACAGGGCCCAGGCCTTGTCGATGCGGCTGATCGTGAGCTGCCAGTCGAGTTTGATGCTGCGGCCGTCGATCGTCGCGCTGTCGCCGATCACGCTCGGCATTGCCACGCCAGTGGCGCCGGCGTCGCGCAGGAAGCCGGTCTTGTTCGCACGCCGTTCGAGCCTAAACTGGAATTCGGTCAGCGGGATGCCGATCACCTGGGCGGCGCCGGCCCCGATGCAGATCTGCGCGGCGGATTTTCCGGGCACGCGACCGGCCAGCAGCTCTTCGCCGCCGCCGCTCAGGTAGCACCACTGGCCGTCGAGCCAGGAAAGCAGTTCGCCGCTGATCGGCCCTGCGGTGGCTTCGATGCGGGACTGGAGCGCGGCCGGCGTATCGTTCTTGCCCAGGCGCAGGATGAGGACTTCGGCGGTGATCGATTCGAATGGCATGATGGTCTCCTTGGCAGTTGCGGGTTCAACGATGTGGTGCGGCGTCATGCAATGCGGGTGATCGCTACCCGCAGCGGTCCGTCGGGCGGCGGCAGCGCGTGGTTGTTCCAGTACATGCCGGGCCAGTCGTTGGCGAACAGATTCAGCTCACGCCCAGGCAGCCCGGCGACCAAATCGGGCACGGGCCATTCGAGCTCGGCGCCGATGGCGAAGGCATTCCGGTCGTCGTTGCCTACGCAGCCGCAGAGGCTAAAAAATGAGGCGCCGGAAACGCGGTTCCAGTGCTGCAAGGACCAGAGCTTCCAGCCGTTGGCGTCAACCACGCGGCGCCAATCTTTCCACTTGCCGGAGGCTACAAACCGGTAGCGCTCACCGGGGGCTACCTCCAGACCGCTGGGGACGAACAGCGGGCGCGGGTCTACCGTCAGGGAATGGGTTGCTCCGATCTCAAGCCGGGTCATGCTTGTCCTCCTGAGCGGGTATTGCGCGTGGTACCGGATCGGGCGGCGGGCTGGCGGAGATTCGGCGCTGGTCCAACTGCCGCGATCAGAACGACGGAATATTGCGCCAACTTTCCGCGGCACGCAATATGGCATCGGCAAGTGACCGAGCGGTTCCGTGGCGGGCTTTGCCGCGCCGCGGCCGGAGCCAAGAGTTGGCAAGAGTTGGCGCTGGCGACACGGCGAGGCGCCGCGAACGGGCGTCCCCATGGGATGCGGCAACAATGCCCCTGTGCTTTATAGGGCAAAATGCCATATCTGCTCCCGGGATTCACCGGTCGGGGACTCATCGGGTGGAGCGGAATCCGGGCGGAGGCCGCATACGGTCCACCCATTCGCCAAGCGCTGACACATGAACTCGCTTCATCGCCAACACAAGCATTTCCTGATCCAGTGGCTGGTTCTGGCCGCGGCTCTGCTGCTGCTGGGGCTGGCGATCGGCTACGATCTTTATCAGGACCGCGGCCACGTCGAAAGGCGCGAGCAGGAAAGGTTGCTGGCCACGTCCCGCGTCATCCAGGAGAACGTCGAGCAGAATCTGGCCTCGATCAATCGGGTGCTGGCCGATCTGCGCAAGGAGGCGGCAGCGCCGGTGGGCGCTAAGTTCAATGAACGCCTGGTCACGCTGACCGAAGCCATGCCCAGCGTGCGCACCCTTCTGCTGCTGGACCGGGCGGGTACGGCCCGCGCCGCCAGCCGGCCGGAACTGGTCGGCAGCACCGCCGATTTCCACCATCGCGACTATTTCAGGACGCCGCAACAACATCCGAATCCCGACGTGCTGTTCATCTCGCCGCCATTTCGCACCGTACTCGGGGTATTCGCCATCACCGTCACCCGGATGGTGCCTGGCCCTCGCGGCGAATTCGCCGGCGTGATCACGGCCACGCTGGATCCGCAATACTTCGATCCGCTGCTCGATTCGGTGCGCTATGCGCCGGACATGGCGGTCTCCCTGCACCACGGCGACGGTGTGGTGTTCGCGCATGCCCCGCGGCAGCAGGGTGCCGTCATCGGCAAGGATCTGGACCAGCCCGGTTCCTTCTTCAGGCGCCACCGCGAGAGCGGGCAGGCGGCCAGCGTATTCGCCGGCACCGTGCTCGCCACGGGCCAGGAGCGCATGATCGCGCAGCGCAACGTGCAGCCGGCCGAGCTGAACATGGACAAGCCGCTGGGCGTGGCGGTGTCGCGCCTGCTCGACGATATCTACGCGCCCTGGCGCCATGACTTCCAGATCAAGGCCGCCTGGTTTGCCCTCGGTGCGCTGGTCATCGGCCTCGGGCTTTACGCCTACCAGCGGCGGCTGCGGCAGTTCGTCCTGCAGGAGGCAGCCGCGGCCGATGCCCTGGGAGCCAGCGAACGCTTCATGAAAATGGTGGCCGACAACATTCCGGGCATGGTCGGCTACTGGACCAGCGAGTTGCGCTGCGCCTTCGCCAACTGCGCCTATCTGGAATGGTTCGGCAAGACGGCGGAACAAATGCGCGGCATCCCCATCCAGGAGCTGATGGGCGAGGAACTGTTTCGCCAGAGCGAGCCCTATATCCGCGCTGCGTTGCGCGGCGAGAGGCAGGACTTCGAACGCACGCTGACCAAGGCCGACGGCAGCACGGGCTACACCTGGGCTCAGTATGTTCCCGACATCGAAGATGGCCGGGTCAAGGGGTTTTTCGTCCTGGTCTCGGACATCAGCCGCCTCAAGCGCGTGGAAATGAATCTGGTTGCCAGCGAAGCGAATCTGAAGGCGATCATCGAAACCGAGCCCGAATGCGTCAAGGTGCTGGCGCCCGACGGCACCTTGCTGCAGATGAATCGCGCCGGCCTGGACATGATCGAGGCCGACGCGGAAGAGCAGGTGATCGGCGCCAGGGTGGTCGACCTGGTGGTGCCCGAGCACAAGGACGCCTTCCAGACCCTGAACGAAAGAGTCGTGCGGGGTGAGACAGGGGCGCTGGAGTTCGAGATTGTCGGGCTCAAGGGGCGCCGCCGCTGGCTGGATACGCATGCGGTGCCGATGCGCGACGCCAGCGGCCGGATCACCGGCCTGCTCGGCGTCACCCGCGACATCACCGAGCACAAGAAGGCGCAGCAGGAACTGGAGCGCCTGTCCCAGATCGATGCGCTGACCGGGCTGTTCAACCGGCGGCATTTCATGATCCTGGCGGAGCAGGAACTGGCGCGCACGCTCCGGTATGGCGGCGCCTTGTCGGTGTTCATGATGGATATCGACCATTTCAAGGTGGTCAATGACACCTATGGACACCAGACCGGGGATCTGGTGCTGCAGAAACTGGGCAGCCTGTGCCGCGAAGCCCTGCGGGCATTCGACAGCGTTGGCCGCATCGGCGGCGAGGAATTCGCCGTGATCCTGCCGCAGACGGACGGCCCACGCGCCCTGGAAGTCGCCGAACGCCTGCGCCAGGCCGTTGCGCGCACCGAGGTGGTTCTGGAACACGGCCTGCCGGTTCACTTCACGCTGTCGATCGGCGTGACCACGCTGCTTGGCGGCAGCACCAACATCGACACCCTGCTCGGCCAGGCCGACGGCGCCCTGTACGAGGCCAAGCGCACCGGCCGCAACCGGGTTTGCGTGTACGGATCGGCGCTGGAAACTGCGGAAACTACGGTTTGAGTCTGGCTTCCCCGCTGCGATAATGTGCCATTGCCATCGAGCGGCGGACTGCGCGCCAGCCCGACGGAATGTCTTGCGCAAGGTCCACGCTTGAGCGGCGTGGCTTCGCGCTTTTTAATGAATCGGAAGGAGAAGCAGGGATGAGCATCAAGACAGTGGGCATCATCGGCGCCGGCACCATGGGCAATGGCATCGCACAGGCGTGCGCCGTTTCGGGCGTCAGCGCGGTGATGCTGGACATCAACGAGGCGGCGGTGCAAAAGGGCGTCGCGACGATTTCCGGCAGTCTCGACCGGCTGGTCAAGAAGGAAAAAATGAGCGCCGAGCAAAAGGCGGCGGCGATGGCGCGCATCAAGGCGACGACGCAGATGGCCGACATGCAGGGCGTCGATATCGTGATCGAGGCGGCGACCGAAAACGAGGGCCTGAAGCTCAGGATTCTCAAGGAAGCCGAGGCCGTGATCGGCGCCGACACCATCATCGCCAGCAACACCTCGTCGATTTCGATCACCCAGCTGGCCGCCGCGACGGGACGCGCCGACCGCTTCATCGGCATGCACTTCTTCAACCCGGTGCCGATGATGGCGCTGGTGGAACTGATCCGCGGCCTGCAGACTTCGGACGAAACGCATGCCAAGGTCGAGGCCCTGGCCAAGGCATTAGGCAAGACGCCGATCACGGTGAAGAACAATCCCGGCTTCGTGGTGAATCGCATCCTCTGTCCGATGATCAACGAGGCCATCTTCGTTTATGCCGAAGGACTGGCGTCGGCCGAGGAGATCGACGCCGGCATGAAGCTGGGCTGCAACCATCCGATCGGCCCCTTGGCCCTGGCCGACATGATCGGACTCGACACCATGCTGGCGGTGATGATGGTGTTCTACGAGGGCTTCAACGACTCCAAGTACCGTCCGGCGCCGCTGCTGAAGGAAATGGTCGCTGCGGGTTATCTCGGCCGCAAGACCGGCCGCGGGTTTTACACCTACGGCTGACAAGAGTTGGCGCTGGCGAAACGGCGGGTGGAGGGCGTGTAGGGCCGACTTCAGTCGGCCAGGGTGGATGGCGTTGTAGGGCCGACTTCAGTCGGCCAGGGGTGGATGGCGTTGTAGGGCCGACTTCAGTCGGCCAGGGGTGGATGGCGGACTGAAGTCCGCCCTACGTCCGCCCTACGTCCGCCCCACGTTCCGCCCGTTTTCGCTAGCCGCCGAAGCGGCGCAGGCCTTCCAGATCGAGCACGGTAATGCCGCCGTACTGCGTGGTCAAAAATCCGTCGTCCTCGAGTTGGCGCAAGGCCTTGTTCACGCGCTGGCGCGAGATTCCCGCGAGGTAGCCGATTTCTTCCTGCGAGATGGCGATGCGGGATTCGATGCCGGGTTGCAGCACCGGATGGAACAGCGCGGCCAGCGTGCGTGCGACGCGCGCATCGACGTCGAGCAGGCGTTCCGATTCGAGCAGGCCGATGAACAGGCCCAGGCGTTCGTTGATCTGGGTGACGATGAAACGGTTGAAGGGGATGCTGTTGTCCAGCAGCCAATGGAAGGTTTCGCGCCGCATGCAGGCGACGCGGGTATCGCGCAGGGCGATGACGTCATAGCGCCGAGGCTCGTCCTTGAGCATCGAGCCTTCGCCGAACCAGCCGCCGGCGGCGATGCCGGTGAAACTCGCGGTTTTTCCCGTGGCCCAGTCGCTGCACATCTTGGCGAGGCCGTCGATGACGCCGTGCCAGTGATCGGCGGGTTCGCCTTTATGACAGACATATCCGCCGGTCGGCACCTGGCGTTCGACGATTCCCTCGCGTGCCCGGCGATAGTCGTCATCCGACATTGACTGCGCCCAGCTTGTGCGGCGCAGCATGTCATCGAGCGAGATCGCGGATTTTGGGCAATTGTCAGGCACGCGACAATTATAGGCAGGAGAATGGCTTAGACTCAATTTCTGTAGCAGACAAGTCGCGGCACAAGCGAATCTGCATCGGTCGCGCTGGAGGAGAGAAAACGCATGACTGCATCCCAATCGGGGCGGGCTTCAGGCCCGCTCGATACGTTTCCCCGTCTATTGCTGAATCACGCGGCGACGCGCGGCGATCGTCCGGCGACGCGCGAGAAATATCTTGGCATCTGGCAAACCTGGAACTGGAGCCAGGTCGCCGAGGAAGTTCGCGCCATGGCCTGCGGCCTGGCGGAACTGGGCTTCAAGCGCGGCGATAACCTGGCCCTGATCGGCGACAACCGTCCGCGCCTGTACTGGGCGATGTGCGCGGCGCAGATGCTGGGCGGCGTCCCGGTGCCGATGTACCAGGACGCGGTCGCGGCGGAAATGGTTTTCGTGCTGACCGACGGCGAGATCCGCTTTGCCATCGTCGAAGACCAGGAGCAGGTCGACAAGCTGCTCGAAATCAAGGACCAGTGCCCGAGCCTGCAGCACATCCTCTACGACGATGCGCGCGGCATGCGCCACTACACCCAGACCTGGCTGCAGGGCCTGGATGAAGTGATGGCCATGGGACGCATTCATGACAAGAACCAGCCGGATTTCATTCCCGCGGAAGTGGCCAAGGGGCGTAGCGAAGATGTCGCCGTGATGCTCTACACCTCGGGCACCACGGGCAAGCCCAAGGGCGTCTGCCAGACCCATGAAACCTTCATCGCGGCGGCGACCAGCGGCGTCGATTTCGACCACCTCACCGACCATGAAGACATTCTTTCCTACCTGCCGATGGCCTGGGTCGGCGACCACCTGTTCTCCTATGCCCAGGCGCTGGTGGCCGGCTTCACCATCAACTGTCCCGAGTCCGGCGACACGGTGATGACCGACCTGCGCGAGATCGGGCCCACTTATTACTTTGCGCCGCCGCGCGTGTTCGAGAACCTGTTGACCACGGTGATGATCCGCATGGAGGATGCCGGCGCCACCAAGCGCGGCATGTTCCATTACTTCATGAGCGTGGCCAAGCGCTGCGGTTCGGATATCCTCGACGGCAAGCCCGGCGTCTCGACTGCCGACCGCCTGTTGTATGCGCTGGGCAATGTGCTGGTCTACGGTCCGTTGCGCAACGTGCTGGGCATGAGCCGCATTCGCGTCGCCTACACGGCCGGCGCCGCGATCGGCCCCGACCTGTTCCGCTTCTACCGTTCCATCGGCGTCAATCTGAAGCAGCTCTACGGGGCGACGGAAACCTGCGCCGCGGTCTGCCTGCAGCCGGATCGCGAGATCAAGTTCGACAGCGTCGGCAAGCCGGCGCCGGGCGTCGAGGTCAGGATCGCCGAGAGCGGAGAAGTGCTGGTGCGCGGCAAGCTGCTGCTCAAGGAATATTACAAGCGCCCCGATGCGACGGCCGAGGCGATCGACGCCGAAGGCTGGTTCCACACCGGCGACGCCGGCTTCTTCGACGAGGACGGCCACCTCAAGATCATCGACCGCGCCAAGGACGTCGGCAAGCTGGCGCACGGCGCGATCTTCGCGCCGAACTACATCGAGAACAAGCTCAAGTTCTTCCAGTACATCAAGGAAGCGGTCTGCTTCGGCCATGACCGTGACATGGTCTGCGCCTTCGTCAATATCGACATGGGCGCCGTCGGCAACTGGGCCGAACGGCGCGGCCTGCCCTATTCCGGCTATACCGATCTGGCCGGCAAGCCGGAGGTTCTGGAACTGATCCGGGAGTGCGTCGAGCAGGTCAATGCCGACCTGTCGCACGACGCGATGGTGGCCGAGACGCAGATCCATCGCTTCATGGTGCTGCACAAGGAACTCGATCCGGATGACGACGAGCTCACCCGCACCCGCAAGGTCAGGCGCGGCTTCGTTGCCGAGAAATATGGCGTGCTGATCGACGCCCTGTATTCCGGCAAAGCCACGCAGTTCATCGAAACCCAGGTCAAGTTCGAGGACGGCCGCACCGGCAAGGTGTCGGCCGACCTGGTGATCTGCGATGTCAAGACTTTCCCCGTGATGAAGAAGGCAGCCTGACCATGAACAGGACCTTTCCCCCAGCCCCCTTCCCCAGGAAGGGGGTGACCACGGTTCGCGGGCAATGCCCGCTCCATGAAGTTGACTCGCTGCCCCCTAGGGGCGGCCCGTCGGAGGCAGCATGAGCGGAAGAAAAATCGGCGAGGTGATTCTCGACCTCAAGAACATCAGTCTCAGTTTCGGCGGCGTCAAGGCGCTGCAGGACATTTCCTTCGATGTGCGCGAACATGAAATTCGCGCCATCATCGGCCCCAACGGCGCCGGCAAGAGCTCCATGCTGAACGTCATCAATGGCGTGTACCGACCGCAGGAGGGGGACATCATCCTGCGCGGCGTGCACCATGCCAATATGGACTCGTATGGCGCGGCCAAGGCCGGTCTGGCGCGCACCTTCCAGAACATCGCGCTGTTCAAGGGCATGTCGGTGCTCGACAACATCATGACCGGCCGCAACCTGAAAATGAAGGCCAACCTGCTGCAACAGGCCTTCTGGCTGGGCGCGGCGCAGCGCGAGGAACTCGAGCATCGGCTCAAGGTCGAGGAAATCATCGACTTCCTCGAAATCCAGCACATTCGCAAGACCCCGGTCGGCCGCCTGCCCTATGGCCTGCAAAAGCGCGTGGACCTGGCGCGCGCCCTGGCCATGGAACCGCAGATCCTGCTGCTCGACGAACCCATGGCCGGCATGAACGTCGAGGAAAAGCAGGACATGTGCCGCTTCATCCTCGACGTCAATGACCAGTTCGGCACCACGGTGGTGCTGATCGAGCACGACATGGGCGTGGTCATGGACATTTCAGACCGCGTCGTGGTGCTCGATTACGGCAAGAAGATCGGTGACGGCACGCCCGACGAAGTGCGCGCCAATCCTGACGTCATCAGCGCCTATCTCGGCGCCAGCCACTGAGGAACCTGAACCATGGCTTTTTTTCTGGAAACCCTGCTCGGCGGACTGATGAGCGGCATGCTTTACTCCCTGGTGGCGCTGGGTTTCGTGTTGATCTTCAAGGCCTCCGGCGTGTTCAATTTCGCCCAGGGTGCGATGGTTCTTTTCGCCGCCCTGTCGATGGCACGCTTTTCCGAGTGGATACCGGAGTGGCTGGGCATGGACAACCTGTTCCTGGCCAACGTGCTGGCCTTCGCCATATCCATCGCGGTGATGTTTGTGGTGGCCTGGCTGGTCGAGCGCCTGGTGTTGCGCCACCTGGTCAATCAGGAAGGAGCGACGCTGCTGATGGCCACGCTGGGCATAGGCTACTTTCTTGATGGCGTTGGCCAGACCATCTTCGGCAGCGACATCTACAAGATCGACGTCGGCATGCCGAAGGAACCGGTGATGATGCTGGAGAGCGTCTTCGAAGGCGGCATCCTGATCAACAAGGAGGATTTCGTTGCCGCCTTCATTTCGGCGCTGCTGGTGGTGGCACTGAGCATCTTCTTTCAGAAGACATCCACCGGGCGTGCGTTGCGCGCCGTGGCCGACGATCACCAGGCAGCCCAGTCGATCGGCATTCCGCTGAACCGGATCTGGGTCATCGTCTGGTGTGTCGCCGGCATCACGGCGCTGGTGGCGGGCGTGATCTGGGGTTCGAAACTGGGTGCACAGTTTTCCTTGTCGACCGTGGCGCTGCGCGCCTTGCCCGTAGTGATCCTGGGCGGCCTGACTTCGGTTCCCGGCGCGATCATCGGCGGCCTGATCATCGGCGTCGGCGAAAAGCTGTCCGAAGTCTATCTGGGGCCTTATGTCGGCGGCGGCATCGAGATCTGGTTTGCCTACATGCTGGCGCTGGTGTTCCTCCTGTTCAGGCCGCAAGGTCTGTTCGGGGAGAAAATCATTGATCGGGTATGAACATGTTCAATGATTTTTCAGTGCAGGCTAACGTGCGTAGCACGTTAAGCGTAGCGGCCGGAACTAGAAAAAATTCGATCGCGTTTGATACGAGGGATTAGGAATGTTCTATAGAGAAAACGGTCAGTTCAAGACCTCGTACAAGTCGGATCAGCAGATATTTCCGATTCCGCAGGACCGCTGGGCGATTCTTGCCATCATCGCCATCGCCTTCTTCGCGATTCCCCTCATGGTCGATGAGTACCTGTTTCGCGCCATCCTGATTCCCTTCCTGATCCTGTCGCTGGCCGCGCTCGGCGTGAACATCCTGGTCGGCTATTGTGGGCAGATCACTCTCGGGGCTGGCGCCTTCATGGCAGTCGGCGCCTACGCGGCCTACAACTTCCTGATTCGCGTCAGCGGCATGCCGGCGCTGGGGGCCATCCTGCTGGGCGGCTTCACGGCCGCGGCGGTCGGCATCGTGTTCGGCATCCCCAGCCTGCGCGTGCGCGGCCTTTACCTCGCGGTGGCGACGCTGGCGGCCCAATTCTTCTGGGACTGGGCCTTCCTGCGCGTCAAATGGTTCACCAACGACGCATCGTCGGGCTCCGTATCGGTGGCCGACATCGACGTTTTCGGCTGGATCGTCAATACGCCGACCGACAAGTATCTTTTCTGCCTCGGCATCCTGGTGATCTTCAGCCTCATGGCAAAGAACCTGGTGCGCGGCAGCATCGGCCGGCAGTGGATGGCGATTCGCGACATGGACGTTGCCGCCACGGTGATCGGCATTCGCCCCTTGTACGCCAAGCTCACCGCCTTCGCCGTCAGTTCGTTTTATCTCGGGGTAGCCGGCGCCCTTTGGGGCATGATCAACCTCGGCTCCTGGGAGCCTGCAGCATTTTCGATCGACCGTTCCTTCCAGCTATTGTTCATGGTCATCATCGGCGGCCTGGGGGCGATCGCAGGCAGTTTTTTCGGCGCCGCGTTCATCGTGATCCTGCCGATTTTCCTCAATCAGATGCTGCCCCTGGTCGGGGGGGTGTTCGGGCTGGAGGTTTCAATCGCGCTGGTATCGCACGTCGAGATCATGGTTTTCGGCGCACTCATTGTTTTCTTCCTGATCGTCGAGCCCCACGGCATCGCACGCCTGTGGTCTACGGGCAGGGAGAAATTGCGTTTGTGGCCGTTCCCGCACTAATGGGTCAGGGGCGCGGACGGCGTAGTATTGTCCGACGCGCAGATCGGGTTTATTGCACGCGTAACACTAAATCATCCTAAGAGGAGAAAACATGAAACTACGCAAACTGGTTGTCGCCGCTTCAGTCGCAGCGATCGGCTTTTCCGCTGCGCTCACTGCGCCTGCGGCCTATGCGGCCGAAGAGCAGTTCTTTCCGGTGCTGGCCTACCGTACCGGCGCCTACGCCCCCAACGGCGCACCCTGGGCCAACGGCTTTGTCGACTACATGAAGCTGACCAACGCCCGTGGCGGTGTCAACGGCGTAAAAATGATCTGGGAGGAATGCGAAACCGGCTACGCCACCGACCGCGGCGTCGAATGCTATGAGCGACTGAAGGGCAAGCATGGTGGCGCCACGGCAGTGCAGCCGCTGTCCACCGGCATCACTTTTGCCCTTACGGAAAAAGCCCCGGTCGACAAGATCCCGGTGATCACCGCCGGCTACGGCCGCAGCGAGTCGCAGAACGGCGCCGTGTTCGGCTGGAACTTCCCGCTGGTGGGCACTTACTGGTCCGGCGCCGACGTGCTGGTGCAGCACATCGCCAAGAAGGAAGGCGGCTTCGACAAGCTGAAGGGCAAGAAGATCACGCTGGTCTACCACGACAGCCCCTATGGCAAGGAGCCGATTGCTTTGCTGCAGGAACGCGCCAAGATGCACGGCTACATTCTTTCCCTGCTGCCGGTAGCTCACCCCGGCGTAGAGCAGAAGGCCACCTGGTTGCAGATCCGCCAGAACAAGCCCGACTACGTCTTCCTCTGGGGCTGGGGCGTGATGAACTCGACGGCGATCAAGGAAGCGCAGGCCACAGGCTATCCGCGCGAGAAGATGTACGGCGTCTGGTGGTCGGGTGCGGAACCCGATGTCAAGGACGTCGGCGACGGCGCCAAGGGCTACAACGCGCTGGCCATGCAACATGGCGCAGAACCGAATGCCAAGGTGGTCAAGGAAGTTCTCGAGAAGTTGCACGCCAAGGGCCAGGGCACCGGTCCCAAGGAGGAAGTCGGCCAGGTGCTCTACATGCGCGGCCTGATATCGGCGATGGTCCAGACCGAAGCAGTACGCGTGGCACAGGGGCGCTATGGCAAGGGCAAGCACATCACCGGCGAACAGATGCGCTGGGGCCTGGAGAACATCAACCTCGACCAGAAGGGGCTGGATGCCCTGGGCTTCGCCGGCGTGATGCGCCCGGTGCATACCACTTGCATCGACCACATGGGATCGGGATTTGCGCGCGTTCACACCTGGGACGGCAAGAAGTGGAACTTCTCTTCCGACTGGTACGAGGCGGACCAGAAGGTGCTGCGCCCGATGGTGATGCTGGCCTCCGGCAAGTATGCGGAAGAAAAGAAGATCACGCCGCGCACTCCGGAAGACTGCAAGAAGTGACATAAAGGCTTGCCGGGCGGGGCTCGTCGAGTCCCGCCCGGATTTTCAGCCCGCATCAATCGAAAGAGCACATGACTACTGCCAACATCCTTCTCAACGTCAATAGCATCGAGGTGATCTACAACCACGTCATCCTGGTGCTCAAGGGCGTCTCACTTTCGGTGCCGCAAGGCAGTATCGTGGCGCTGCTGGGCGGCAACGGCGCCGGCAAGACGACGACGCTACGCGCCGTCAGCAACCTGCTGCACGGCGAGCGCGGCGAGGTGACCAAGGGTTCGATCGAGTGTCGTGGCGAGCGCATCGAGGCGCTGACGCCCTCCGATCTGGTCAAGCGCGGCGTGGTCCAGGTCATGGAAGGCCGCCATTGTTTCGGCCACCTGACCATCGAAGAAAACCTGATGACCGGCAGCTACACCCGTAACGATGGCCGGGCTGCCGTGGCGCAGACCCTGGAAAAGGTCTACAACTATTTCCCGCGGCTGAAGACGCGGCGCACCAGTCAGGCTGCCTATACCTCGGGTGGCGAACAGCAGATGTGCGCCATCGGACGCGCGTTGATGGCCAATCCGACCATGGTGCTGCTCGACGAGCCCTCGATGGGCCTGGCGCCGCAAATCGTCGACGAGGTATTCGGCATCGTCAAGGACCTCAACCAGCGGGAAAAGGTCACCTTTCTCCTGGCCGAACAGAACACCAACATGGCCTTGCGCTATGCGGACTTCGGCTACATCCTCGAAAACGGCCGCGTGGTCATGGAGGGTGCGGCCAAGGATCTGGCCAACAACGAGGACGTCAAGGAGTTTTACCTCGGCATCTCGTCGGGGGAGCGCAAGAGCTTCCGCGAGACCAAGCATTACCGCCGCCGCAAACGCTGGCTCGCTTGACGGCGCTGAATCACGCTGCGCGCTGCGGCGTTGCTCAAGGCCTCGTTTAGAAAACTAAACGTCGGCCTTTCGCGCCTTGCATCGCTTGGTGCTTCAGCCCCGTCATCCCTCTCCAACCGATTCCGGAGCAGCACATGTCCAAATTCTTTGACGCCCTCGAAACCCGCACCGCCGACGAACGAGAGTTGGCGCTGGCGACACGGCTGCCGCAGCAGATTGCGCATGCCAAGGCCAATGCAGCCTACTTCGCCGAATCCCTGAAGAACTTCGATGCCGCTGCGATCACCTCGATCGCGGCCCTCGCAGCTTTGCCGGTGGTGCGCAAGCATGACCTGATCGAACTGCAGAAGCAGCGCCCGCCTTTCGGCGGCCTGGCGGCGGCGCAGTGGGGCCAGCTCGGGCGCGTGTTCTCCTCGCCGGGGCCGATTTACGAACCCGAAGGCCGCAACGCGGATTACTGGCGCACGGCGCGCGCGCTTTACGCGGCGGGCTTCCGTGCCGGCGACCTGGTGCATAACAGTTTTTCCTACCACATGACGCCGGGCGCCTGGATCCTCGAGGCCGGCGCCCAGGCGCTGGGCTGCACCGTGTTCCCGGCCGGCGTCGGCCAGACCGAGCAGCAGGTGGCGGCGATGGCCGACTTGGCTCCGAACGGCTATGTCGGCACACCGTCCTTCCTGCGCATCCTGCTGGAAAAGGCGGACGAACTGGGCATCAAGCTGCCTGCGCTGACCAAGGCCCTGGTTTCCGGCGAGGCCTTTCTGCCGCCGGTGCGCGATGCGCTGCTGGCGCGCGGTATCGCCGGCTACCAGGCCTACGCGACGGCCGAACTCGGCGTCATCGCGTATGAGACCGAGGCGCGCCAGGGCCTGGTGATCGACGAGGGAGTGATCGTCGAAATCGTGCGCCCGGGCACCGGCGATCCCGTGGCGCTCGGCGAGGTGGGCGAGGTGGTGGTGACCACCTTCAATACCGACTATCCGCTGATCCGTTTCGGCACCGGTGACCTGTCCGCCTTCCTGCCCGATTCATTGACCAATGCGTCGCCCTGCGGCCGCACCAACGTGCGCATCAAGGGCTGGATGGGACGCGCCGACCAGACCACCAAGGTCAAGGGTATGTTCGTTCATCCCGAGCAGGTCGCGGCGGTGGTCAAGCGTCATCCGGAAATCGCCCGGGCCCGCCTGGTCGTGACCAACCCCGACAGCAGCGACGTCATGACGCTGCGCTGCGAAGCGACTGCCAGCGAGGGCCTTGCGCTGGCGATCGGCGAAAGCGTGCGCGAGCTGACCAAACTGCGCGGCGTCGTGGAACTCGTGGCCGCCGGCAGCTTGCCCAACGACGGCAAGGTGATCGCGGACGAACGGAAGTATGACTGAAACAAAGTCCGGCCCGCTGGCCGGACTGCGGGTGCTCGATCTGACGCGCCTGCTGCCGGGACCGGTGGCGACCATGCATCTGGCCGACCTCGGCGCCGAGGTGATCAAGATCGAGGACACCGGCGCCGGCGACTATGCCCGCGCCATGGGCCCGGGCGAGCGCGCGGCGGGCGACAACGGTGGTACGGGCGACAGCCTGTTCTTCCGCCTGGTCAATCGCAACAAGAAAAGCCTGCGCCTGGACCTCAAGCAGGCGGCCGGTGTCGAGGTCTTCCTGCGCCTGGCGCAGGATGCCGACGTGATTTTCGAAAGCTTCCGTCCCGGCGTAGTGGATAAGCTGGGCATCGGCTATGAGGCGGTGCGCGCGATCAATCCCCGCATCGTTTATTGCGCGATCACCGGCTACGGACAGACCGGCCCCTGGGCGGACCAGGCCGGCCACGACATCAATTACCTGGCGACGGCGGGCTTGCTCGACCAGATAGGCAGCCACGACGGCGAGCACAGCGGCCCGCCGGCGATTCCCAATCTGCAGATCGGCGACTTGCTGGGGGGGGCGCTTACTCCCTTGCTTGGCGTTCTTGCTGCGGTGATCGGCGCCAAGGCGACGGGGCGGGGCAGCCATGTCGATGTGGCGATGACCGACGCCGTGCTGGCGCACACCATCTTCCCGCTGGTCACTACGCTGGTCCATGGCCGGCCGGCGCCGCGCGGCGCCGACCTATTGACCGGCGGCGTGCCCTGCTACGGCGTCTATCGCACCGCCGACGAGCGTTACCTGGCGGTCGGCGCCCTCGAACCCAAGTTCTGGCAGGCGCTGTGCGCGGCAATCGGGCGCCCCGACCTGGCGCCCTTCGGGCTGGCCACGGGCAGCGAAGGCCGACGCGTGAAGGCGGAACTGGCCGCCATGCTCGCCGCTGAGCCACTGGCTCACTGGGAGCCCATATTCGCCGCGGCGGACTGCTGCGTCACGCCGGTCTTGCGTCTGGACGAAGCGCTGGTCCATCCGCAGATCGCCGCGCGCGAAATGCTGGTCGAGGTCGGCGGTTGCAAACAGTACGCGCCGCCCTGCAAACTCTCGGCCTGGCCCTGGGCCGCCGCCACGCTGGCGCCGGCCGCCGGGGCCGACAGCGAGGCCGTGCTGAAGGCCGCCGGCTACGTGGAATCCGACATTGCGCGGCTGCGCGACAGCGGGGTAATTTAGCGGCGTGTCCCTTACGCTCACCCCTGCGCTCACTCCGGCGCTTGCCCCCACGCTTGCGCTGCTTCCCGATTTCGCCCTGATCCTGCTGGGCGCTAGCTTGCGCCGTGTGCTGCATCTGGGCGACCATTTCTGGGCCGGCCTGGAAAAACTGGTCTATTACGTGCTGTTCCCGGCCCTGCTGTTCAACGGCCTGGTGAAGGCGCGCATCGACTGGGCCGCGGCGGGTCCGTTGCTGGCGGTGGTGATGGGGGCCATGGCGACCGGCATGGTGCTGGGTTACGGCGCGCGTTTTTTCCGCCTGACGCCGATGTCTTTCGCCTCGCAATACCAGTGCGCCTTCCGCTTCAATTCCTATATCGGTCTCGCGGTGGCGGGCAAGCTCTATGGCGTGCCGGGCATCGCCGCGATGGCGATCGTTGTCGGCGTCATGGTGCCGCCGGCCAACATGGCGGCGGTGTGGATGCTGGCGCGTCACGGCGAGGCCAGCGTCTGGCGCGAACTGGTAAAGAATCCGCTGATTCTCGCCACGCTCGCCGGCGTCGCGGCGAACGTGGCCGGCTTCCAGCCGCCGGAGGTTCTGCTGCAATTCCTCGGCCGGCTCGGCGAAGCCGCCATCGCGCTGGGTCTGCTGGCGGTCGGCGCGGGGCTGCGCGGCACCGGTGCGAAAGTCGGCGCTGGTGCCGCGGCGGCGGCAGCAGGCTATCTGCTTGCAGTGAAGCTCATTGCAATGCCGCTGGCCGCTCTTGGATTGATCCGCTGGTTCGGACTGACCGGCGTTTATGCCGGCGTGGCGCTGGTATTCGCGGCTTTGCCGACAGCCAGTTCCGCCTATATCCTGGCCCAGCGCATGGGCGGCGATGGCCCCCGCGTAGCTTGGCTGATTTCGGTCAGCACCGTGCTCGGCATGCTGACCCTGCCCTTCTGGCTGGCCTGGCGCTGACGCCGGCCCGTTAAGCGGACGCCTGCCTCCGAAGGAGAATCCCAGGCGTGCAGAGCACCCCGGCGCGCAAAGTGCTACTTGGTCTTGCCGCTGTCCGGCGCGTGGTCCGCTGTCGGTGTGCCGGCTGCATCGGTGGCCGCAGGCTGGCCGTTGCCCTGCATGAAATTCCACGGCCATAGCGCCGGGTTGGCGAAAGGATTGGCGTTGGCCTCGGGGTTGCCGCCCGACTGGCTGATGGCCTGCAGCGCCGACAGTGTCGCGCGCTGCATCTCGAGTCCCTGGATGGTCATCTGCAGCATGCCGAGGTTGGTCTTGAGCCAGCCTTCGACGGCCTTCAGGTCGGTAATGCGCTTTTCCAGTTCGTTGGTGTCGAGGGTCGGCGTAACCAGACCGGGCAGGGGCATCCCGGTATTGCCCCAAAGGGACTTGAGGAATTCCATCGGATCGGACGGTGTCGTGCTCATGACGGTCGCTCCTAAGTAGTGCGATGATCTTACCGCAGTGCCGGGTTCCGCGTTAAACTGCTTTTTGTCATATTCGCAACCGACCTGGGGAGGGTAACGCGATGCTCAATCTTTTGGTGGTGGAAGATCACGCCCTGGTGCGCGAGGGCCTGCTGGCGACGCTGAAAAACCTCGGTGCCGAAACGCGGACCTTTGGCGTACCCGATGCCAACGAGGCCATCGGCGTGCTCGAGTCCGAGGACATCGACATGATGATCCTCGACCTGATGCTGCCCGGCACCAAGGGCCAGACCTTCCTGCCGCTGGTGCGCCGGCGCTTTCCGACGGTGCCGGTGGTGATCCTGTCGGCGCTGGACGATGCCGACACGGTAGCCCGGGTGATGAAGGCCGGCGCCTCCGGCTTCGTTTCCAAATCAGGCTCCAGCACCGAATTGATCGAGGCCTTGCGCGCGGTGCTGTCGGGCGAAATATATCTGCCGCCGAAGCTGCAGGAACTGACCAATCGCAGCGAATCGGCCCATGGCGAGGGCAAGTCGCTGGCCCAGCGTTTCGGTTTGACGGCCGCCCAGGCGCGGGTCATGGAACTCCTGGCCGAAGGGCGCAGCAACCGCCAGATCGGCGAATTGCTGGGTTTGACCGAGGGTACGGTGAAAATCCACGTCTCGGCGATCATGAAGGCCATGGGCGTGACCAACCGCTCCGAGGCCGCGCTGATGGCCAGCCGCAAGCGGCGCCCGCACTGATCGCGAGCGCCGCCGGTCGGCTCTGTTTCAGCCCAGTCCCAGTCTGGCGCGCAAGGCCTCGCGTTCCGGCGCGGCTTCGTCGATGTTGCGCCGCTTGACGTGGCCGAAGCCGCGAATCTTCTCCGGTAGCCTGGCCAGTGCAATGGCGTCGCCCAGCGTGTTCCGTTCCAGCTTCGGCGGCAGCGCGGCCAGGTCGGCTTCGTAGTCGGCCAGCAGGGCGCGCTCCAGCCGCCGCTCCTCGCTGCGGCCGAAAACGTCCCAGCGCGATCCACGATAGCGGCGCGCCTTTGCCAGCCACTTGAAGGCGGTCAGCATCCAGGGACCGAAAGCCATCTTCTTCACCTTCCCGGTTTTCGGATCGGGCCGCGCCAGCAGCGGCGGTGCGAGGTGGAAGCGCAGCGTGTAGTCGCCTTCGAAGCGCGCGGCGATCTGCTCCACGAAGTTGCCTTCGGCATACAACCGCGCCACCTCGTATTCGTCCTTGATCGCCATCAGCTTGAACAGGTTGTGGGCGACGGCCTCGGTCAATTGCGACGAATTGATCGCCGACTCAGCGGCGCGGATCTGCTCCACCTGCTGCCGATAACGCTGCGCGTAGGCGGCATCCTGGTACTCGGTGAGAACGCCGACGCGTCGCGCGATCACTTCGTCAAGAGTTGGCGCTGGCGGTTCGGCGATCCTGGGCCGCGCATAGGCCGCCACCGCCGCCGGATCGTGCGCCGCGCGGCGGCCCCAGAGGAAGGCCGCGCGGCTCATCGCCACGGCCGTGCCGTTGAGTTCGATGGCGCGATCGATGGCCTCCCAGGACACCGGCACCATGCCCTGCTGCCAGGCGTAGCCGAGCAGGAACAGGTTGCTGGCGATCGAGTCGCCGAGCAGGCGCAGGGCGAGGTCCGACGCGTCGACGAAATGCGCGGCGCCGGCGCCGACCGTGTCGCCGACCACGGCCTGCATGCGCGCCAGCGGGAACTGCCAGTCCGGATTGCGCGTGAAGTCGGCCGTGGGAGTTTCCGCGCAATTCACCACCACGCGCGTGCGGCCGGCCTGCATGCGGGTCAGGGCGTCGGGCGAGGCGCTGACGATGACGTCGCCGCCGATCACCGCATCGGCTTCGCCGGTGGCTACGCGCACCGCGTGTATGTCATTCGGGTCATCGCAGATGCGCACATGGGAGAATACCGCGCCGCCCTTTTGCGCCAGCCCGGTCATGTCGAGCACGGTGACGCCCTTGCCGTCGATGTGCGCGGCCATGCCGATCAGGGCGCCGATGGTGACCACGCCGGTGCCGCCGACGCCGGTGATCAGGATGCCGTAGGGCTTCAGCGTCGAGCCAAGAGTTGGCGCTGGCGGCACGCCGAATGCGTCGCCCGGCGCGCTGCTGCCGGCCAGGCCGCGACCTTTCCTGACGGCGCCGCCGAGCACCGAAACAAAGCTCGGGCAAAAGCCCTTCTCGCAGGAGTAGTCCTTGTTGCAGGCGGACTGGTCGATCGCGCGCTTGCGGCCGAATTCGGTTTCCACCGGCACCACGGCGAGGCAGTTGGACTGCACGCCGCAATCGCCGCAGCCTTCGCAGACGGCCTCGTTGATGAACAGGCGGCGCGGCGGATCGATCATCTTGCCGCGCTTGCGGCGGCGGCGTTTTTCCGCGGCGCAGGTCTGGTCGTAGATGATGGCCGAGACGCCGGGACATTCGCGCATTTCGCGCTGGATTGCATCGAGCTCGTCGCGATGGCGGATCGGTACGCCGTGCGGCAGGTCGGGGTGGCCGTAGGCGCGCGGCGTGCCATCGGTAACGACCACAACGTGATGCACACCTTCGGCATGCAGTTGCGCGGCGATATGCGGTACCGTCAGGTTGCCGTCGTGGGGCTGGCCGCCGGTCATGGCCACGGCGTCGTTGTAGAGGATTTTGTAAGTGGCGTTGACGCCCGATGCCACCGCGGCGCGTATCGCCAGCGAGCCGGAATGAAAATAGGTGCCGTCGCCGAGATTGACGAAGACATGGCGCTGTTCGGTGAAGGGCGCCTGCCCCATCCAGGCTGCGCCTTCGCCGCCCATGTGGGAGAAGGTGCTGGTGGCGCGGTTCATCCACAACACCATGAAATGGCAGCCGATGCCGGCCAGCGCGCGCGAGCCTTCCGGCACGCAGGTCGAGGTGTTGTGCGGGCAGCCCGGGCAGAAGTAGGGCGTGCGCGCAATCGGGATCACCGGTGCGGCGGAGCGTTCCTTGGCCTCGATGATGGCCAGGCGATCGCGGATGCGTGGCGAGGTGAAATGGCGGCTGATGCGGTCGGCGATGACGCGGGCGATCTGCGCCGGCGACAGTTCGCCGGAGGCGGGCAGCAGCCAGCGGCCGTTGGGCAGCGCCCATTCGCCTTTTTCGTCGAACTTGCCGATCACTCGCGGGCGCACGTCCTCGCGCCAGTTGTAGAGTTCTTCCTTCAACTGGTATTCGATCAGCTGGCGCTTTTCCTCGACCACCAGGATTTCTTCGAGGCCTTCGGCGAAGCGGCGCACGCCGTCGGATTCGAGCGGCCAGACCATGCCGACCTTGTAGAGCCGGATGCCGATTTCGGCGGCGAGCGCGTCGTCGATGCCAAGGTCATCAAAGGCCTGGCGCACGTCGAGATAGGACTTGCCCGTGGTGATGATGCCCAGGCGTGCGGGTATGCCAGATGAGGGCGAGCCGATCACCACCTGATTCAGCCGGTTGGCGCGGCAATAGGCCAGCGCGGCATACAGCTTGTGGTCGAGCAGGCGGGCTTCCTGCAGCAGGCGGTCGTCGGGCCAACGGATGTTGAGCCCACCCGCCGGCAGCACGTAATCGGTGGGCAGCACGATCTGCACCCGATCCGGCGAGACATCCACCGAGGCCGACGACTCGACGGTATCGGCCACCGCCTTGAAGCCGACCCAGCATCCCGAATAGCGGCTCATGGCCCAGCCGTGCAGGCCAAGGTCGAGATAGTCTTGCACCCCGGCGGGGACCAGCACCGGCATCATCGCCGCCTTGAAGGCGTGTTCCGACTGGTGCGCCACCGTCGAAGAACGAGCGGCGTGATCGTCGCCGGCGATCGCCAGCACGCCTCCATGTTTCCAGGTGCCGGCGGAATTGGCATGCTTGAAGACGTCGCCGCAGCGATCCACCCCAGGACCCTTGCCGTACCACATACCGAAGACGCCGTCGTGTTTGGCACCGGGCGAGAGGTTGACCTGCTGCGTGCCCCACAGCGCCGTGGCCGCAAGGTCTTCGTTGACGCCGGGCTGAAATACCACCTGGCTTTGCGCCAGATGCGGCTTGGCCTTCCACAGCGCCTGATCGAGCCCGCCCAGCGGCGAGCCGCGGTAGCCGGACACATAGCCGGCGGTGTTGAGTCCGGCCAACGCGTCGCGTTGGCGCTGCAGCAGCAGCAGTCGAACCAGAGCTTGAGTGCCGGTGAGAAAGACCCGGCCTTGGCTGAGGGCGTATTTGTCCTCGAGGGTGATGCTGCGCAGTGGCGCGTTCATGGCTGCTCCTGAATTTTGTGGACCTCGGAAGTCGGCGATGCGGCGACTTCGTGGGCCGCGCATCCTGCCTTGCCGTCCCCGGTCAGGACGGCGGCAGAATCTTACCCGGATTCAGGATGTTGTCGGGATCGATCGCACGTTTGATGGTGCGCATCAGGTCGATGGCGACCTCGCCGTGTTCCAGCGTCATGTAGTCCTGCTTGCCGATGCCGATGCCATGCTCGCCGGTGCAGGTGCCGTCCATGCGTATGGCGCGTTGCGCCAAGCGCGAGGCAAAGCCCTTGGCTCGGGCAAGGTCTTCGGGATTGTCGGCGTCGACCAGCAGCATCATGTGGAAATTGCCGTCGCCGACATGGCCCACCAGCGGGCCGGCCAGGTTGCTGGCTTCCTGATCGAGGTCCAGGTAGCTCTCGGCAATGCAATCCGCCAGCATCGAGATCGGCACGCAGACGTCGGTGGTGAGCGCCCGGCAGCCCGGCTTGAGGCCGAGGCCGGCATAGTAGGCATCGTGGCGCGCTTGCCACAGGCGGCTGCGATCTTCGGGGCGAGTCGCCCATTCGAAATCCTGCCCGCCGTGTTCGGCGGCTATTTCCTGCACCGTCTCGGCCTGTTCCTTGACGCCGGTCGGCGAACCATGGAATTCAAAGAACAAGGTCGGCGCTTCGCGTAGCGTGGTCTTGCTGTGTCGGTTGATGGCTGTGATCGCCAGCTTGTCGAGCAGTTCGATGCGTGCCACCGGTACGCCGAGCTGTATGGTCTGGATCACGGTCCGAACCGCCGCCGCCAGCGTCGGGAAGGCGCAGACCGCGCTGGAAATCGCCTCGGGCACCGGATAGAGCTTGACCGTCAGTTCGGTGATGATGCCCAGCGTGCCTTCGGAACCGATCATCAATCGTGTCAGGTCATAGCCCGCCGCCGACTTGCGGGCGCGGCCGCCAGTCTTGAGAATGCGCCCGTCAGGCAGCACCACGGTCATGCCCAAGACGTTCTCGCGCATGGTGCCGTAGCGCACGGCGTTGGTTCCCGAGGCCCGTGTCGCGGCCATGCCGCCGAGGCTGGCATCGGCGCCCGGATCAATAGGGAAGAACAGGCCGGTACCGTTCAAGGCGGCATTCAGCGCCTTGCGCGTGACGCCGCACTGCACCGTGGCGTCGAGATCCTCCTCGCGCACGGCGACGACCTGGTTGAGGGCCGACAAGTCGATGCAGACGCCGCCCTGCACCGCCAGCAAGTGGCCTTCGAGCGAGGTGCCGGTGCCGAAAGCGATGACCGGAGTGCGATAACGGTGGCACAGGCCGACGATCTCCGCGACTTCCGCAGTCGATTCGGCGAATACCACGGCATCCGGCGGCATCGGCGTGTGCGAAGACTCGTCCTTGCCGTGATGCAGGCGCACGGCGGCGGCGACGGAAAAACGCGAGCCGAAGCGGGTGGCGAGCGTGTCGGCCAGATCCTGCGGCAGCGGGGGGCGGTCGTTGGGGGCGTTCATGGCGTTCTCCGGCGTTGGGGTGTCGCGGGATTCTACGCCGCGGTCGCCCCGATCCGGGGCCTCGTCCGCCATGGTCGAATTCGGCGGCGGCGACCGCGACCAGAAATATGTTGCCCGGTAGATGTCTGTCCCGTATCATGACACAGCACTAGACCGACACGGCGCCTCAAGCGCTGGAACACTCTCTCCCGGCAGGAAATTCACGCACAAGACGTGATGCAGTCATGGCGCGGCAGCCGCGCCGTTTCTGCGCAAAAGGCAAGCGATTGACAAGGAGGGGTTTACGTGAATTCGAGCACTAGCGCATACAAGCGCGAGGCCCGGCCATGACCGGCGCCCGCCTCGCGCGCGCCGAGTTCGTTCGTCTCGTTGCCGGCCTGTGCCGGCTGCAGCGCATCCCCTTCGAGGCGGAACTGCTGCTGCAGCATTTCCCGCCCGATGCCGACGGCCATTACGGCTTGCCCGCATTGTTCGACGCCGCCGACCGCCTCGGGCTGGGCGTCGAGGAAGTCGCCCTCGACCGGGCCGCGACCGCGACCGACCTGCCCTTTCCGCTGGTCGCCTTGCCGCGGACCGATATCGCGGTCGAGGAAACGGCGGCCGCCTCGCCGCTGCTGCTGTTGCGCGCCGAAGGCGATGCTGTGCGCTGCCTGTGCACCGGCGCCGAGCCGCCCGAACTGCCCCACCGCGAAGGCCTCGACACGCTGCGCAGCCGCTGCCAGCCCCTAGCCTGGTCTTTCAGCACCAAAGCCGAAGCCCTGCGCGACATCGACGGCCAGACGCAGGAGGAGGATAGCCGTCCCTTCGGCTTCCGCTGGTTCATCCCCGAACTGTTGCGCTACCGAAAGGTCTGGCGCGACATCCTCGCCGCCTCGCTGGCGCTGCAACTGGTGGGTCTGGTCACGCCACTGTTCACTCAGGTAGTGATCGACAAGATCGTCGTGCATCAGACGCAGAGCACGCTCATCGCCGTCGGCGTCGGCCTCTTTCTGGCGCTGCTGTTCTCTGCCGCCTTCACCTGGGTACGCCAGTATCTGGTGCTGCACACCGGCAATCGCATTGACGCCGTACTTGGCAGCCGCGTCTTCGGCCACCTGCTGCGCCTGCCCTTGCCCTACTTCGCCCAGCGCCCGACCGGCACCCTGGTGGCCCGCTTGCACGGCGTCGAGACCATCCGCGAATTCGTCTCCGGCGCCGCCGTCACCTTGCTGCTCGACCTGCCTTTCATGACGGTGCTCTTGGCCGTGATGTTCTGGTATTCGTGGCAACTCTCGCTGATCGTGCTCGGCCTGCTGACGCTCCTGGCGCTGCTTTCGCTCGCCGTCACGCCGCTGTTCCGCCAGCGCCTCGACCGGCAGTTCCTGCTCGGCGCACGCAACCAGGCCTTCGTCACCGAATACGTCGCCGGCATGGAAACCGTGAAATCCCTGCAACTCGAAACGCAGCTGGAGCGCCGCTACGGCGGCTTCCTCGCCGCCTACCTCGCCGCCGGCTTCGACACCAAGCAGGCCGCCAACAGCTACAACACCGTGGCCAACGCGCTGGAACAACTGCAAAGCCTGGCCGTGCTGGTGGTCGGGGCACTCCTGGTGATGCAAAACAGCGGCTTCACCATCGGCATGCTGGTCGCCTTCCAGATGTTCGCCGGGCGCCTGTCGCAGCCGATGCTGCGCCTGGTCGGGCTCTACCAGGAATTCCAGCAGGCCGATATCGCCGTCAAGCGCCTGGGCGACCTGATGGACGCGCCGGTCGAACCCTACGCCCTGCAACCCAGCCGCACCCGGAGCAGCGACGGGCGCATCGAACTGCACGGCGTTTCCTTCCGCTACAGCGAACACCACCCCTGGCTCTATCGCCATCTCGACCTCGCCTTTCGCCCCGGCCGCACCACCCTGATCGCCGGCCCGTCCGGCTGCGGCAAGAGCACGCTGGCGAAACTCCTGCTCGGCTTCTACCGCCCGCAGGACGGCCGCATAATGCTGGACGGCCGCGACATCACGCATTTCGCCGCCAACGAGCTGCGCCAGACCTACGGCGTGGTGCCGCAGGAGACCGTGCTCTTCGCCGGCACCGTGATCGAGAATCTGCAACTGGCCAACCCGCACTCAGGCTTCGACGAGATCGTCGCCGCCGCCCGCATGGCCGAGATTCACGACAGCATCGAAGCCCTGCCGGCCGGCTACCAGACCGAACTCGGCGAACACGGCGTCGGGCTGTCGGGCGGCCAGAAGCAGCGCATCGCCATCGCCCGGGCGCTGCTCAAGCGGCCCAGGGTGCTGATCTTCGACGAGGCCACGGCGAACCTCGACCACGAGACGGCCGAGCACTTCGCTAGGACCATCAATCAGCTCAAAGGCAAGGTGACCATCCTCTTCATCGCGCATCAAGTGCCAAGAGGCTTGCAGGTGGATGAGGTGGTGACGCTGGGGATGGCCGACGCCGTGCCGCAGGGGACGGGCGAGGCGGGCGATGGGGAGGATCGGGAATGAAGGAATTTCACAAAGGGGAACGGCAATGAGTGAACGGCAAGAGTTGGCGCTGGCGACACGGCGACATGACACCGAACGCCGCGTATCAAAACCTCAGGAGGATCGCCGCATGAGCAAGACACTATTCCAACGAATCGCCACCGGCCTGCTGCCCTTCATCCTGGCCGCCTGCGCCGCCACCGGCGGCGCGCAACTCGCCGGCGTCGAGGAACGCGGAGAAAGGCTGGCGAAGGCCGAGGCGATGTTCGCCGAGCGCTGCAAGAAGGCCGGGGTCTTCATCCACCGCACGGCAGAAAACGTCGAGGGCGTGTTCCTGATGAAACTGCGGCCGCAGGGCATCAACCACGGGGATCAGTATGCGATGGATGATCCGTATGGGCGGGACTTGGGCGGGGATGGGTATATTGAAAGCTTTGCAAAGGGAAGCTTCCAAGCGAACAACCGCGGCCCATTGAATCCCGGTTCGCCAGAGTATCGCGGCTACCACTACGTCGAAGCCCTCGACCCCAAGGACGGCAAGCGGTATCGCTACACTGGACGGATTGATGAGCCTTGGCGGTACGACGCTAGCTACTCGAAGACCTATAAGCGCTTTGTTCTCGACAAAGTCCCTTCCCCCGACTCCATGCCGCGCTACGGTGTGACTTACGACGACATCTCGACCCGCGAAGAACGCGACCACTGGATCGCCGGCAGTTCGCTCAAGGTCATCGACCTGCAGACCAACGAAGTCATGGCCGAGCGCATCGGCTACATGATGGATCGGGGACAAGGCAATACCAACAGCGGACGCTCGCCGTGGTTGTTCGCTGCCGACAATGCCTGCCCAGAGTTTGCGCCCCGCCATGGTGCAAGGGCTCAGCAACGGCAAGCTCAGGTCTTTGTTGAAAAAGTGCTGAAACCCATTCTGGAGAATTGAACATGACCACACTGACCATTGCTGACTACCTCAAGTTCGCCAATCTACAGATGGCGGCAGAAGCCTTTATTCGAGATGAGAAGACAAATGCGCTTGCCTCGTCTGGAACCGACTTGATCACCGCCCTCATCGCCGGCAACAACCGCTCCCTCAAATTCACCCAACCCCAGGCCGACGCCTTTGCATCCCAATGGGAAGTGCTCGACCAGAAGGCCAACACCACCACTGGTTTCTCGGGGACGCTGTTCAAGGCGATCAAGGACGATCCAGCCAACGGCATCAGGAAGGACGATCTCGTCCTCAGCTTCCGCAGCACCGAATTCACCGACGACCACGCCCGCGACAACAAGGCGACCAACGAACTGGAGATATCGGAAGGGGGCTTCGCCCTGGGCCAGATCGCCGACATGGAAGCGTGGTACGCCAAACTTGCCGCCGATCCCGACAAGCTCGCCGGCAAGACCTACACCGTCACCGGCTACAGCCTGGGCGGACATCTGGCCACGGCCTTCAACCTGCTGCGCCAGGAAGAACTCCAGGCCGGCCCGCCACCGGCCACCCTCGACCAGGTCATTACCTTCAACGGCGCCGGTGTCGGGAAGATCGGCCACGGCAGCCTCAGCGCCATGCTCAACCGCTTTCGCGTCTTGCGCCAACAGGCCGAGACGAGCGCCGGGCTGTCCTGGATGTTCGCGACCGATAAAGGCCAGGAAATCTACGCGCAACTGCGCGCCGACATCCAGGCCAATGGCGGCCTGCTCACCGGCGCCATCCGCGATCGCGTCGCCACCGCCTTTGGCACAGACCGCGATTCCCTGCTCGAACAGGATTACCAACTCCTGCTCGGTTCGCGAGGCGCCGTCTATCGCGCCCTGACCATCAACGACGTTGCCAATACGGTGCCCAATCTGAGTTCGGGCGACACCAGCCTTTCACCCAAGCGCGTGGCCGACCGCGACATCCTTGCCGAAAACATTGACTACCAGCTCGCCATACTGGCCACGCGCACGGAGTTCGCCACCGAGGTGCGCAGCCTTGCCGGCGGCATCGTCGACCTGATCGCCAGCGGCGGCCTGGACAAGCTGCCGGGCACGCCGGCCTTGCCCAACCAGTACGACGCCGTGGGCTGGGAATACTCGTCCGGCAATCCCGTCGCCGTGGTCGCGCATTCGCTGTGGCACCATGGCACCGACGCGCATCTGTTCATCGAGGATCAGCCCAATTGGCGTGGCGGCATCGGCCTGGCCGGGCTCAGCGCCACGCTGGCCGCCGCCGACGTGCGGCTGCTGGTGAATGGTTTCAGCACCAAGGACTTCGGCGACGACCACAGTCTCACGCTGATCATCGACAGCCTCAACGTCCAGAACACCTTGCTGCAATTGCTGCCCGCCGACCAACGCGCTACGGCCGCAGGCACGCTCATCACGATCCTCAAGAACGCCTCCTGGCGCAAGGCAGAAAACGGCGACCTCTCGATCGGCAACAGCCAAGGCCAAGCCGAAGGCGACGTCCTGGAGAACGTCGTCAATGCCCTGGCCGACCTCTTCCTCGGCCCGCAGACAAAGGCCAACCGGCTCAACGGCAACCCGGACGGCAACACATGGTGGAGCACGTCCGACAGCGGCGGCTACAGCGGACGCGACAAGCTCTACGCCACGCTCAACGCCATCACCGGCAGCGAGAGCTACCAGACCCTGCTCGCCGCCGGCAGCCCCGGCCTCACGCTGGCCGCCGCCGGCGCCAGCCTCAAGGACAGCGCCCGCAATGACTTCGGCGCCTTTGCCGCGCTCTACAGCCTGAGTCCCTTCGTCCTCGGCACCGGCAGCGCGGCGCAGGCCGTCCTGTTCGAGACCTCGCCGCTGTATGCGCTCTGGAAAGCCGACCGGGACGCCTGGGCCAATGGCATGCCGGCCGAGTCCTGGCCCCGATCAGCGACGCCTGGCTCGCCGACCGAGCCGAGTTCCTGCAGCGCAAGAGCTGGTTCAATGGGCAGAACATCAATCCGCAAAACCCCGGCTACAAGCCGCAAGATAGCGACCATCCCTATCTGAAAGATTCGACCACCCAGTATTTCACTGACATCGCCAGCGGCTACACGATTCAGCAAGGGATGCTCGATTACAGCACCCACGTCTACGCCTTCGGTGCCGATGGCGCCGACACGTTGGAGGGCAAGGGCGTTGTCGACCACCTCTACGGCGGGGCGGGCAACGACACCCTCAACGGCAATGCTGGCGACGATCGCCTCGAAGGCGGCACGGGCGACGACACCTACGTCCTGGTCGCCGGCGACGGCAACGACACCGTGCTCGACAGCGACGGCCAGGGCACGATCAAGCTCAACGGCGTTGCGCTCGATGGCGGGGACGCCGTCTCCGCCGGGGTGTGGGCCAGGAACGGCGTGACCTACCGCTTCGTCCCCGATGCCAATGGTCGCGGCCGGCTGCGCATCGAAAGTGCCGCCGGCACCACCACGGTGGAGAACTATGCCGCCGGCGAACTGGGCATCACCCTCCCCGGCGCACCGAAGCCGCCGGCCACCCGCACCATCACCGGCGACGAGGGCGACAACAGCCTCAACGACAATGTCTATGCGGGCGTGATCGCCAACGAGCTGATCTCGGGCTTGGGCGGCAACGACAACATCGTCAGCATGTTCAGCGGCAAGGACGATTACGTCCTGGGCGGCACGGACGACGACTGGATGATGGGCGGCGCGGGTAACGACGTCGTCGCTGGCGGCGCCGGGCGCGACATCGTCGTCGAAGGCAACGGCAACGACCGGCTGTATGCCGACGAAATGCTTACCGTCGGTGCTGCCTTGAAGAAACAAAATGATCCGGGGAGCGGCGCGCAAGGCGAAGCGCTTTCCGCCGGTCCGGGCGACGACCTGGCCATCGGCGGCAGCGGCCACGACCTTCTGCTGGGTGGCAGCGGCGAAGACATCCTGATCGGCGGGCCAGGCGACGACACCATCGACGGCGACCTCCTGGCGGACAACATTTATCGCACCTGGAACGTGGTGCGCACATCGGTTGCCGACGAGGCCGTGCTGGGGGGAGTCCGCCGGCTCGTGACGTTTAACGACATGGACCTGAATTGGGCGAGCGCGGGCGGCAACGACGTCATCTACGCCGGGGCCGGGGCGGACTGGGTGACGGCGAGCTACGGCAACGACTTCGTCGATGGCGGTGCGGGCGAGGACGTGCTGGCCGGGGGCCGTGGCAGCGACGTGATATTTGGCGGTGCCGGAAAAGATGTGCTGCTGGGCGATACCGAATTGAAAGGCGAGCCGTCCGTCGCCGGCGACGATACGCTCGATGGCGGTGCCGATGACGACACGCTCTTCGGCGAAGGCGGCAACGATTTGCTCAGCGGCGGCGGGGGCAATGACTTGCTCGATGGGGGCAGCGGCAACGACGATCTTCGCGGCGGCGAGGGCGTCGACACGCTGGCGGGCGGTGACGGCAACGATACGCTGCTTGGAGGTACGGGCGCCGACGATCTTGACGGTGGCGCCGGCGATGACGTCTATGTGATCAATCTGGGCGATAGCGCACCGGGTTCGACCACGGTCGAGGTCATCAAAGACGCGGCTGGCCGCGACACGTTGCGTTTCGGCCCCGGAATCGGTCTGGCCGACTTGAGCCTGACGCGGGTTGGCGCCGAGGATCTGCGCTTGGCGTTCGGCCAGGGGCGCATCGATATCAAGGGCGGCCTCACCGACGCCCTTGAGCGCATCGAGTTTGGTGACGGCACTGCCAAGGAGTGGGCGCAGTTTGTCGGCAGCAAGCTCAGTGAGGCAGTATCTCTGTCGACTGCCCGTCCCGGTGCGACGCTGCTGGGCGGGTCCTTGGCTGACACGCTGATCGCTGCGGGCAACGATGTGCGCGTGAGCGGCGGTGCGGGCAACGATGCGATCAGCGTGCTCGGCAGCAACGCCACCCTTTACTATGCGCCTGGCGACGGCACCGACCGCATTGCGACCGCTTCGACGCCGACGGGCAATGGCAATGTCCTGAAGCTGTCCGGGGTCACCGGCAATGACCTGACGCTCAGGACGGGCTCGCTGGCGATCCAGGTGGGAGCCGATGCCAACGATGTCATGCATTTTGACAACTTCAGCCACGGCGACGTTTTTGCCCAGCGCCCGTTTGAACGCATCGAGTTCGACGATGGCTCCACGCTCGGCTATGAAGCTCTGATGGAGCAGGGCTTCGATCTGGAAGGCAGCGACAGTGCCGACTCGATCGCCGGGACCAATGTCAGCGATCGGATCGCGGGAGGCGCGGGCGATGACAATCTGCAAGGCGGCGATGGCGTCGACAGTCTCACTGGTGGCGCAGGCGCAGACATTCTCAGCGGCGGCAGCGGCAATGACACGTACTTCTTTGCACGCGGCGACGGCAAGGACCGGATCGACGACTGGACAGAAACTGGCGCCACCGTCAATACCCTGAGCTTTGGCGCCGGCATTGCGCAGTCCGATCTGGTGTTCGCCCGCCGCGCCGACGGCAGCTTGCATATCGGCATTGCGGAAACCCGGGACGGGATAACGCTACCGAACTGGTATCGCGCCAGCGGGGTGACCCGAAGCATCCAGCGTCTGGCATTCGAGGACGGATCGGTCTTCGACACGGCCGCACTGGACAGCCTCGCCATTGCGCCCATCGTTGGCACCAACGGCGATGACGTGCTTGTGGGAACGGCGGTCGGCGATACGGTGATGGGGCTGGAAGGCAGCGATACCCTCAGCGGCGGCATCGGCGGTTGGGTTGACGATACGCTGATCGGCGGCGCCGGCCAGGATCGTTATGTGCTCGATTGGACGGAGTTCTATTTCGACGGTGAGTCTCCAAAACACACGCTGATCGAATCCACCGGGGAAACCAGCACGGTGGTGCTGCGGGAACGCATGACCGCCGACCTGTTTCGCGCCGAGCGACAGAACAATGACCTGTGGTTTCATGTGCGCGGAGCGGATACGGGCTTTCTGATCCAGGATTATTACGACGGCAACCAGGTCTGGCAGTTGGAGGCGGCGGACGGCACGGTGAGTTCGATGGAGGATTTCATAGCCGGTTCCGCCGGCAGTGGCGACTTGCTTGCCGATGCATGGAGCGACCAGATCGCGGCAGCGCACTACCTGTGGCGCTATCAGAATACGAAGCCGTACTCCCAGTACTCGTCGTATCAGAAGGTGACGGAAGATCACTATTCCAAGCAAGAGGTCAGCTACGGTGTGGGCACGTCGGCGAGCGCGAATCTGTCGTACTCGGTTGAGTATCGTTTTGCGCCGGACGGCACGAGCTATGCCGCGAGCGAAGAGACGATGCATATCGCCCATTTCGGGACGGTGAGCGGCATGACGCCGTCGCAGACGACGAACAACTACAGCTTCGGCTACCGCGAGATTGCAGGAGGAGACCAGCCCTATCGGGCGGAAACCGTCAGGACGGAAAGTTCCACCGCAGTGGATTTCAGCGTGACTTGGGGCTCCGCCAGCTATCAGTTCACCACCGGGCAGTACCTTGGCGAATTCCTCGTACCGCTGACCTGGAGCTATTCGGAAGACGAGGAGAGTGAGCCGGTAATGACTGGATGGGCACAGTCCCAAGTCTGGTCGGGCACGGCGAGTGTAGGCGCCGGGTTTGTGCTCGATGGCGTCTCGCCGTGGAACGCGACTACCGTCACGGCAAGCAAGGTAGTTCAGCAAATGGCCGATGCGGCGAATCTGGCCATGGACGAGGGTCTTACCCAGAGCAGCCTGAATGTGCTCCTGCCCGGACGGATTCAGGGAGTACAAACAACGCGTACCGAGCTGCACAATGTGCTGGGATATCGCGGTGGCGCAGGCGACGACGTGCTGTATTTCGCGCCCGAGACTTTGGTCGATGGCGGTGCCGGCAACGACATCTTGATTTCCGATGTCGCCGCGGCGGCGCTGGGCTTCGGCGGCGAGGGCGATGACATCGTGTTTGGCCGCAGTGCGGACGACGTGATCTCTGGCGGCGCCGGCAATGACTATCTGGCTGGGAGCGGCGGTGACGACACCTATCTGGTCGTTGGCCAACAGGCAGGCTGGGACGTGATTGACGAGTCGGTCAAGCGCATCAATCTACTGCTGCCACAGTCGAACTATACCTACAGCCGAAACAACGAGAGAGCAAAGGAGGGATCCGGGGAAGGGAGCACCGACACGGTACGCTTCGACGCTGGCGTTGGCTTCGACAGTCTGAGGTTTTCGCGCGGCTGGCTGCATTCCGGGATGGTCGATAACACGTCTACCGCGGCGCTCTATGCCACGCTGGACATTTCCTGGGGCGGCAGCGGCGGCTTGCGCATCGTCGAGCCGGAAGGCGGCTTCGTCGCAGGCAGCATGGCGGGCTACGGCATCGAGTATTTTCAGTTCGCCGATGGCTCCCGGCATTCGATGGATGAACTCCTCGCGCGGGCCGCCGACCCGGCCTATCAGGCGCCGGATAGCGAGCGCTGGGTGGCACTGACTTTGGCGGCCGACAAGACCGCTGTCAATGGCACCGCAGGGTCCGACAACCTGTTCGGCTCGGCAACCGTCCATGTGCTCAATGGTGGCGACGGCAACGACTGGATTTATGGCGCTGGCGGCGATGACATTCTGATCGGCGGTGCCGGGGCCGATGTCCTGACGGGATATGCAGGTAAGGACGTAATGGCTGGCGGCGACGGCGACGACATGTATTACGTCGATTCGACTGGCGACGTGGTGGTCGAGAGCGCGGCCGACCGTGCGCAGGGTGGGACGGATACGGTGGTCAGTCCGGTCAGCTATACGCTCGGGGCGAATGTCGAGAAGCTCTTTCTGAGCGGGAGTGGCGCGACTTCGGCTACCGGCAACGCTGCGGACAACAAGATCAATGGCAATTCTGCCGCGAACATGATCGATGGCGGGCGCGGCAATGACGATCTCGCCGGCGCTGGCGGGCAGGACGTCTATGTGTTCCGGCGTGGTTCGGGCAACGACATTATTTTCGACACAGTCGAATCGGGTATTGAAGACGTCATTCGGTTCGAGTCGGACGTCCGTCCCGCCGAAGTAGTGATCAGCCATGACCCGATGCATTTGTACCTGCGCTACGGCGACGATTCGATCGCGCTGCAAAACTGGTTTTCCGGCGGAGACAAGAACAAGCGCGTCGAATTTCAGGATGGCACGGTCTGGCTTGCTGCCGATCTCTATCGCAGCGCGTTGGTGGGCAGCGATGGCCCGGATGTCATTCAGGGCTCGGACGATCCCGAGTCGATTAGTGCGCTTGGCGGTGACGATTTTGTGTTTGCCAATGGCGGTGCGGACGTGCTGATCGGCGGTCCAGGGGACGATCAATTGTGGGGCGGTACCGGCAGCGATGTCTATCGATTTGACCGGGGCGATGGCATCGATCGCATCCAGGATTCGCGCACGGCCGACGACGTCGACGTGATTCGCTTTGCGGATTCCGTGCGTCCGGCGGACGTCACCGTAACTCGGGGCTTTAACTCCATTTATCTCAGCTATGGCAATGATCGCGTTGAGCTGATGCGATGGTATTCCTCTGGTGAGGATTTCACGAATAAGCGGGTCGAATTCGCCGATGGCACGTCGTGGAACGCGGCGGATATTGAGGCCCGGATCGTCATGACGACGCCGACCGAGGGCTCCGATGTCTTCTACGGCACCACCGACTTCGCGACAATCGACGGGTTGGGCGGCGACGACGAAATGTATGCGTATGGCGAAGATGCGGTTGCCTATGGAGGCGCCGGTGGCGACTACATCGAAGCCGGGCAGACCTCTGCAATTCTTCATGGCGGCGACGGGGCGGACGATATTGAAGCGGATAACGGCGGCGCCGCGCTGCTGGCGGAAACCGGCGACGATTGGATCTACTCCTACGGTACGGCGGCCAGTCTCATGGCCGGCGGCACGGGAGACGACTACGTCGACATCCGGTCTGCGACGAGCGTCGTGGCTTTCAATCGCGGCGACGGCTATGACACCGTTGCCGTGAGCCAGTCGGCGACGCTGTCGCTGGGCGGCGGCGTGACGACGGGCGATCTGTCGCTCACCCGTGACGGCAATGACCTTGTCTTGACGCTGGGCACGATGGACAGCCTACGTATGATTTGGTGGTACCCGTCGAATCCCGATTATCCGCTGCACCTCGACTTGCAAATCATCGACGCCGACGTCAGGCGCTATGACCTGTCCGCCGTGGTCGCCGCGTTCGATGCGGCCGGCGCGGAAGCCGCCTGGCCCATCGGCGCGCTGCTCGACGCCGCGCTGGTGGATGTTTCAAGCGATAGGGCGGTGGGTGGCGCGCTCGCCATGCGCTATGCCAGGGACGGCAATCTCGATGCTCTGGAGGCCGCGACGATTCAGTCGATTCTCGGCGATCCGCAATTCGGTCTGGCGCCGCAGGCCGTTGGGCGCGGACCGATCCAGGGCACCGACACTGCCGACGCGCTGGCCGGTACGGCCGATGCCGATACGCTGGCCGGCGGTCCGGGCAATGACGTCCTGGCCGGCGGGCGCGGCGACGATACCTATCTCTTCAACGCCGGCGACGGCATCGACCGCATCGCCGATACGGGCGGCATCGATACCCTCGAATTCGGCGTCGGCATCGATCCGGCGGCGCTGAGCCTGGGACTGGGTTCGCTCTTGATCCGCATCGGCACCGGGGACGATGCCATCCACATCGAGGGCTTCGATCCGGATGCGCCCTTGGCCAACCCCGTGATCGAGCAATTCAGCTTTGCCGACGGTACCCAGATGAGTTTGCAACAATTGCTCGCCCACGGTTTCGATATCAATGGTGACGGCGAGTTGCGTGGGACGGCCTTGACCGACCGTATAGTCGGCGGGGCCGGCAATGACATCCTGAGTGGCGGCGCGGGCGACGACAGTCTTTCCGGCGCGGTCGGCGACGACGGCTATTTCCTGCGGCGCGGCGACGGCAATGACGTGGTAATCGACGCGGCGAGCGCCGCCGCCAGCAACCGCATCGTCTTTGGCGAGGGCATTTTCCGTGGCGACTTGAGTTTCGAGCACGAGGCCGGCGGCCTGCGCCTGCGCTATGGCGCGACGGATTCCGTGCTGCTGGCGGGTTACGGGGTCGATGGGAACAGGGTCGTTGCGGCAGTGCAGTTTGCCGACGGTGGCATGGTGAGTCTGGATGAACTGACCAATCGGGCGCCATTGGCGCAGACAATGTTGGACGCATTGAGTCTGGCCGAAGATGAGCCGTTCGTGTTCGACTTGCCGGCCGGGGCATTCGCGGACAACGACTTGGGCGATGAACTCGGCTTTGACGTAACTCTGGCCGATGGCAGCGACTTGCCAAGCTGGCTGGGGTTCGATCCGGCCACGGGCGATCTCGCCGGCACGCCGGGCAACGCCGATGTCGGCGAATGGGCGCTCAAGTTCGTCGCCACCGACCGCTGGGGCGCAACCGCGCAGCAGGCCATGACGATTGCCGTGCACAACGTCAATGATGCGCCGCTGGTGGCGAATACCGTGGCCGACCTGACGCTGACTGAGGATTCCGCATTTGTCTTCACCCTGGCCGAGGACAGCTTCACCGATATCGACTTTGGCGATACGCTGAGCTACCGGGCGACACTGGCCAATGGCGATCCGCTGCCGCCCTGGCTCGGTTTCGACGCCGCGACCCAAAGCTTCGGCGGCACGGCGACGAACGACGATGTGGGCGCAATCACGCTTGCGGTGACGGCGACCGACCTCGCCGGCGCCTCTGCCAGCCAGCGCTTCGTCCTGTCGGTAGAAAACACAAACGACGCGCCCGTCGTTACCGCCGATGGCGCCTTCCTGGCTGAGGACGACGTGCTGACTGCCAGCGGCAATGTTCTCGCCAACGACCTGGACGTCGACGCCGGAACCGTGCTGGCGGTGGCCCATCCAGGCGACTACGCAGGCCAGTTTGGCGCCTTGTCCCTGGCGCCGGACGGCAGCTACACCTACTGGCTCGACAACGACAGTCTGGCTGTCCAGTCGCTGGCGACGGGCAGCACGGCGGTCGATCGCTTTGCCTACGCCGCAAGCGACGGCATGGCGGCCGTGGAATCCTGGCTCGACATGTTGGTCGCCGGGATCAACGATGCGCCGCTGACCGCCGCGGACAGCGCCTGGGTTGTGGAGGATGCGCAGCCCGCGGTGAGCGGCAACGTGCTCGCCAACGACAGCGATGTCGATGCCGGAACCACCCTGACCGTCGCCGCGCCGGGCACTTCCGAGGGCCAGCATGGGGCGCTGACCCTGGCGGCGGACGGCAGCTATTCCTACCAACTCGACAACGCCGCGCAGGAGATCCAGGCGCTGGGGCGCACCGCGCAATGCATCGAGCATTTCGACTACATCGCGACCGACGGCATGGCCGGCACCGCGGCAACACTCGATGTGACGATAAGCGGCAGCAACGACGCCCCCATCGTCGTCACGCCGCTGGCCGACCGGCAAGTCAACTTTCACAAAGCCTTCCAGTGGCAGGTGCCGGCGACCAGCTTCGCCGATGTCGATGTCGGCGACACGCTCGACTACGCGGCGACGCTGACCGACGGCTCGGCATTGCCCGACTGGCTGCATTTCGATGCGCAAACCCTGGTCTTCTCGGGCGTTGCGCCGAAAGCCGAACTGAACCTGGATGTGCGCGTTACGGCCACCGACCGGGTAGCCGCGACCGGCAGCACCGAAGGCAGCCTCTCGGTGTCCGACGTCTTCGTGCTCGCCGTCAGCCACGGCAACGAAGGCGTCGGCAACGGCGAAGACGCCCCGCCGCCGGGACATGAGGACAACCACAACGACGGCGACGGCAGCACTCCGGGCCATCCGGGGCGCCGCGGCGGAGGGCGCGACGAGGACGGCGGGCCGGAGCGCCGCAACGGGCGCAACGCGGGCCAGGGCAAGGACAGCCGTCGTCCGACACCGGAAGGCGACGGCCTCGCGGCGTGGCTGTCGGCGCTCGATGCGGCATCGGCCCCGGGACATGCCCCGGGTTTGGCTGCCAAATCGAACGCTACGTCGGCCATGGCGAAGCGCTGGAATCATGTCGACAGCGCGCTGGCGCAGCATCTGGCCAACGCCGGGAACGCCGGTCTGGGTGCCCATGCCACGTCGCTGACGTCGAACATTGCGCCCTCGCTGGCCACGGCCAGCGACCCGCTCGCCACCCTGTCGGCGAATGCCACGCTGGAACGGCTCAAAGGACTCAAGGAAGGTTTTAGAAAAGTCGCGTAATCGAACCCGCCGCTCACCTCGGCCATCCGGTGTGAGCGGCGCTGTAGAGGAGTATGTATGGCGATCAAGTTCCCCCACTTCGCGCTGCCCGTAGCCCCGCCGCTGTCCCCCGCCGAATTCGACCCCGCCCTGGCCCGGCTCTTGGCCAGCCCGCCGCCGCCCTTGCCCAAGCTCGTGTTGAAGATTGCGCTGGCCTTGGTCGCGGTGGCACTGGTCTGGGCCGCCGTCGGCCGCCTCGACATCGTCGCCGTGGCCCCGGGGCGCCTGGTGCCGCAGACCTACGTCAAGATCGTGCAGCCCACCGAAGCCGGCGTGGTGCGGGAAATCCTGGTGCGCGAAGGCGAGCAAGTACAGGCCGGACAGGTCTTGATGCGCATGGACCCGACGCTCTCGGCGGCCGACCTGGCCGGCGTGCGTCGCGAACACGAGCGCAAGCGTCTGGGCTTGCGCCGCATCGATGCGGAACTCGCCGAACGGCCGTTCGTCATGGAGTCGGGCGACGCGATGAGCGTCTTTGCCGAAATCCAGGCCCAATACACCGCCAACCGCCACGCACTGGCGGCCGCGGTCGACCAGGAGCGCGCCGGCCACGAGCGCTCTCGCCAGGAAATGCAGGCCGCCGAGCAGACCCGCGACAAACTGGCGCAAACCCTGCCGATGTACCGCGAGCAGGAAGCCGCGTTCAGGAAACTCACCGCCGACGGTTTCAGCGGCAAACTGATGGCCAACGACAAGGCGCGCGAGCGAATCGAAAAGGAACAGGACCTCAAGACCCAGGAACATGTCATCGCCCGCGAGCGGGCCAACATGGTGCAATCGGAGCGGCGCGTGGCGCAGATCAGGAGCGACAACGTGCGCCAGTTGCAGAACGAGCGCGCCGAGACCGCCGATCGCTTCGAGAAGCTGGCGCAGGAACTGGCCAAGCAGGATCACCGCCACGGCCTGCTGGAACTCAAGGCGCCGCAAAATGGCCGCGTTAAGGACCTGGCCACCCACACCACCGGCACCGTGACGCAGCCGGGCACCATCCTGATGACCCTGGTGCCCGACGCCGAGACCTTGCACGCCGAGGTCTGGCTGGCCAACGACGATGTCGGTTTCGTGCGGCCGGGGCAGGAGGTCAAGCTCAAACTCGCCGCCTTCCAGTTCCAGAAGTACGGCATGGTAGACGGCAGGGTCGAACAGATCGCCGCGGATGCCGCCGAGAAGACCGATGGCGATCAAAAACTGCCGCAAATGGCCTATCGCACCCTGGTCAGCCTGAACCGGCAGACGCTGGCCGTCGACGGCGTGCCCTATCGGCTGGCGCCGGGCATGCAGCTTGCCGCCGAAGTCAAGCTCGGCGAGCGGACTATTCTCGAATACCTGCTGTCGCCGGTGCAGAAGGCCTGGCACGAGGCCGGGCGGGAGCGCTAGGCTGGCCGCCGGAAGGGCTTGCACGCGGCGTCGGGGATCCCAACGTCAGACGACGACAGCAAATGACTTATGTTGTCGTTGACGATTCGGAAAAATTTGGTGATAATCGTCGGTTCAGCTGGAGGGGTTCCCGAGCGGTCAAAGGGATCAGACTGTAAATCTGACGGCTCTGCCTTCGAAGGTTCGAATCCTTCCCCCTCCACCAGCAGGTTTTGGCAACAGGTTTTACAAGGCGGTTAGCGGACAAGTAGGGCGGGCGGCGGTAGTTCAATGGTAGAACCTCAGCCTTCCAAGCTGATTACGCGGGTTCGATTCCCGCTCGCCGCTCCAGTTTCTGTTTTGCGCAGTTTTGAGTTTCAGCCCTTGTAGCTCAGTGGTAGAGCACTCCCTTGGTAAGGGAGAGGTCGCGTGTTCGATCCACGCCAAGGGCACCATTAATCTAGTGCATTTTTGTTGGGGTAATCGACATGGCAAAAGGCAAGTTTGAGCGGACGAAGCCGCACGTAAACGTGGGGACGATTG